>NYYB01000194.1 GCA_002685755.1 Nitrospinota bacterium | reverse complement strand
TGGCTCGGGAAGTGTGCGTTTCGCCCATCCCACGAGTGATACGGGGCTACTCATCCGGGCGGCCCTCGCCGCGCTCCGCCGCATCCACCGGCCGGGGTATCTCTATCACAAGGCGGGGGTGCTGCTTTTTGATATCGCGCCTGCAAGGCGTGTGCAAGATGAGATGTTTGACCGCCCCGATTTTTCCCGCTCGGACGCGCTCATGTCAACGCTCGATGCTCTCAACACACGGATGGGCCGGGCCACCGTGCGCTACGGAGCGGAGGGATTTGAAGCCGCCTGGCGCATGAAGGGAGAGATGCGCTCCCCGAGATATACGACGAGCTGGGAGGAGCTGGCGCAGGTACGGGCGGTGTGAAGGCAGCCGGGGATGTATTGCGTACAAAGTTGCCTCTTACCTCCTTGACTCCCGCCGCACTCCCAAGGTGAGATCAGGGTTGGAGAGTTCCTTTATTACGTCCTTTCTCTAACTCCTCCCACAACACACCCGCACCGGGCTATCTCGCCCTCTCAGGCGCGCTTTCAGATTTTTGAGTGGCGAATCACTAAATCGGCATGAACAGGCGTGCCGTCATCCTCAAAGTCGAACGCGCCGGAGAACCTGGACCGTGCTCCGTTCGAGGACTACCGTGACACCCGACGCGGAGAGAATGGCCTATCCGTTTTCCGTCAACTGATTCATCTCCTCAATCGCATCCTGGAGACGGTTCTCGCAGTCGAATTTTTCAATTTCGAAACCGATCAGGAGCGATGAGGGCGCGGCTTCGATGGGCTCTGTCCAGGCGACGCGTAACCGGCAATTCTCGAACACCTCGCCGAAGACATGGAATTCACACGTAGTGGCTCCCTCGAGCTCGGGATCCCTATCCAGTATCGCCTTGAAGCCGCCACAACTTATGTCGATGGGGACGATGCATAGACCAGTCAATTTCGGGGCAAAGATGATGGCGGGAATTCCGTAGCGGGCGAATCTGCGGTTTTCATGATTCATTTCCATTCGTGATTCGTTCTCCTTCCGTCGCGGAACGAAACTGCGACCTGTCGATGGTGAATTACTATCTCGCCACCCACACCTCGAAAAAGAGTCTCTATTGTCGGACTTCAGAGGCTATCATAAACTGGGTATTTGAGAGATTTCAGTCGGATAAAACCACCAAAAAATTCGCGGAGGCTGTGTGGCGGGAGGGGAGTCCTCAGCGAACCCCTCTCTTCAAATTCATTGTTTAACAGGGGATTATCAGGGAATTGGCTATTGTTTGGTTCCCACCTCCGTAAAAATAACAATTCCCCGTGCACAGGCTGAATTGACCCGGAGCCGGTCGCCCTGAAAGTGGATATTGGCTTGGAATGGTCATTTGAGACTATAATGTCTTTATTCAAGGAGTCATCTCGGAAGTGCCGGCTCATTTCGATCCTCGCGGTTGGGGTCCCATCCACCTTGGGAGGTGCAACTCCAGGGCCTTTTGGTTAGGCGGACCCTTGGATCTGAAAAACATCACCGCGCAAAGGAAGAAGGTTAAGCTGAGGGCGGGGCATGAGTTTCATTTGGTTTTGTTATGTAGCCGCATCCGATAAAGCCCGGCCGGCGATTATCCCTTTGCTTCAGAGATTTGATTAGAATTGTTTTATTGCGGATGGGCAGTTGCCCTCTGAGAGGTGGGCTTGCGTCTGAGTAGCGGGCGTATCGATTACGAGAGGGACTAATGAGATGAGAAAGGAAATCGAGTTTCAGAGCAAAGGGACGACGTGCCGTGGATGGTTTTATACGCCGGACGAGGGGAAAGGACCGTTCCCTGTCGTGGTCATGGCCGGCGGCTGGTGCTACGTCAGGGAAATCGTGATGCCCCATTACGCGGAGTTTTTCGCCAAGGCGGGCATGGCGGTTCTGATTTTCGACTACCGCCGGCTCGGCGCGAGCGATGGAGAACCGAGGCAGCATCTCGACCCCTGGGCTCAGATCGAAGACTACAAGAACGCCATCAGTTACGTCCGTGCCCTTCCGGAGGTCGACCCCGAGCGCGTGGGGATTTGGGGGATCTCTTACAGCGGCGGTCACGTACTGATCGTGGGCGCCACGGACCCGAGGGTGAAATGCATCGTGTCCACCATTCCCGTCGTGGACGGTTACCGGAACATGCGGCGGGTGCACGGCATACAGGGATTTCGACGGCTCATGGACGCCATAATGGCGGACCGAGAGCAACGCTATGCGGAAGGGGGGAACCGCGGGCGCATTGATTTCGCCGCGCCCAATCCCGCCAATACCGTCTGCACGTGGCCGTTGCCCGAGACTTATGAGGTGTTCATGAACCTCAAGAAAACCGAGGCTCCGCTCCACGAGCACTGGAGCACGGCGGAGTCTACGGAACTCTTGATGAACTATACGGTTTTTCCCTACGTTCCCCGGATTCTGGACATTCCTACTTTGATGCTGGTCGCGGAAGGAGACGACCTCACCCTTTGGGACTTGGAGACAGACGCATTCAACCAGATTGCGGCGAGCCGGAAAAAACGGTTCGTCATCCCTGAAACTTCTCACATGTCGCTTTATAGCAGCCGATCGAAGCTTGAGATCGCGGCGGGGGTCGCCACGGAATGGCTCTCCGATCACCTAGTGAAACCGTATTGAGTTCCCCCGAGATTAAAGTGTTCGTGTGCTGAGCCGGGCTCTTTTATAAGGGTGTTCCGAGTTGCCGTCATCTTCGAAATCCCGAATGGCGTAAAAGAGAAGATACATGAAGAAAGTTTACGGATACATCGACGAGAAGTTCGATCAATTCGTTGACGAACTCATCGACCTCTGCCGCTACCCTAGCATCAGCGCTCAAAAAAAAGGGCTTCAGGTGTGCGCAGGTGTGCTAGTAGAGCACATCCGTGCCATCGGTCTCCATGGCGAGATCATGCCCATGGGAGGACCAGACAATCCACCCCTCGTATACGGTCGCCTGGATGTTCCTGGAGCGAAACGAACGCTGTTCATCTACGGTCATTTCGACGTTCAACCTCCTGAACCCTTGAAAGCCTGGGAGACACCTCCCTTTCAGCCCGAGATTCGGAACGGAAGAATTTACGGACGAGGGACCGGCGACAACAAAGGCCAGTTTTTCGCTCATCTGAAATCTATCGAGGCGCTTTCAAATGCCGGTGACGGGGTCCCCATGAACCTTCGAATTCTTCTCGACCCCCAGGAAGAGATCGGGAGCCCGATGCTGGAAGATTTCGTCACAAAGCATGCCGATCTTTTCCGTGCGGATTTTGGCTACAACGCCGACGGCAGTGCTGGGGAAGGAAATGTTCCTATGCTGTCCTTCGGTAACCGGGGGGTTTGTGCCGTAGAGGTCAGGACACGGGCGGGAAGCCGTGACACCCACTCGGGCCAGTTTGGGGGGCTTATGCCTAACGCCGCTTGTCGGCTCGTTGATTTTTTAAAAACTCTCAGGGATGAATCCGGCCGGGTAAGGATAGAGGGCTTCTACGAGAACGTTCTGCCGCCTGATGATGCGGATCAGGCTGCGATGGAAGCCATCCCTTTCGAGCAAACCGCATGGCTACGGGAAATGGGCCTATCCCGAGAGGATGGGCCCGAAGAATGGAGTCACTTCGAGAAAGTCATGTTCCGTCCCGCGTTGAACATCAACGGACTTACTTCAGGCTACGGGGGGAGCGGCCCCAAAACAGTTATTCCCTGTGAAGCATTGGCAAAGATCGACATGCGTCTCGTGAAGAATCAAACGCCGGTCGAGATCTTCGAAAAATTTGTTTCGCATGCGAGAAAAAACGGTTTTGGCGATCTCGAGATCATCCCGCAAATGCAGTATTACCCATCAAAGACCCCCTTGGGCCATTCCATGGGCCGGGCGGTCATCGCCGCCGTGAAGGATGTGTTTGAACGGGAGCCGTTAATCTATCCCGTCACAGGGGGTTCAAACCCAAGTTACATTTTCAACGAACTTTGCGGCATCCCGATGGTGAAGGTTCCATATGCCAATTTCGATGAATCGAATCATGCGCCAAACGAAAATCTTTCGCTGGATTTTTTTCGCAAAGGAATCATGACCAGCGCGCGGGTGATTCGAGATATGGGAGGACTTTGATACATAATTTCTGGATATTCAAGAGATTTCGGTCGGACGAACGCACCTAATTTTTCGATGGACAAAGACACCCGTTCAATCTACATGGGACCAATTTTTTTTCGGAGCACAGCGCCAAAACGAGTTTTGTATTGACAGGGTCCGGGCAGCATGCTATCCAAGCATGAAATTTCTAAATATGGGAATTTATTGCCAAATATGGGAATAAAGCCTTGAAACCCACTCCTCCCGCCATTCACAACGCGTTCGACATTCTCGAGGCCTTTCAAGACGGCCAACGGGAATTCACCGCCCAGGAGTTTCACAAAAAACTCAACATTTCCCTGTCGACCCAGTACCGGGTCCTGCACGCCCTGGAGGACCGCGGGTACCTCAGGCGGGATACGCAGACGGGTCGCTATCGGCTCGGATTCAAGTTCCTTCAGGTCGGAAACCTTGCATTGGAGCAGGAGGAAATCGTCGAGACATCCCGCGGCATCCTCCAAGACATGTGCGATGAGACAAAAGAGACCATTCAGCTCGGCATCCTGGAGGGAGTGGAAGTCCTTTACATCAAGACGATAGAGAGTCCTCTTCCTCTCCGGTATGTGCTGCAGCCAGGGTTCCGGACTCCGAGCTATTGCGTGGCTGCCGGAAAGGCCATCCTCGCCTATGAATCTGAAGACAAGATCTCAAGAGTTATCCGCGCGGGCCTGCGGCGGTTCACCAAAAAGACGATTTGTACCACCACGGCGCTGAAAAGAGAGCTGGCGGATGTCCGGCGCGGCGGCTACGCCGTGAATTGGGGCGAAATGAGAAAAAGCGGACGCGGAGTATATGCGCCCGTATTCGATTACAGCGGCAGAGTCGCGGCGGCGGTCGGACTCTCAGTGCCGCCCGAGCGTTTCACACACAAACGTCTTCCATCCTTGGCCGAAGTCGTCCGGCGATGCGCGGAGGAAATTTCGTCGAGGCTCGGAGCGGTCCCTCTGAAAACCTCAGCAACGACGGGCGAGAACGAAGCGGCGAGTCTCGCAGAGGCTCCGATCCGATCGAAACAAAGGGGCGGGTCCAATCGAAAACCTGAAAAATCAGGAAGGAAAAACGACACGTCCGGATGAAGCAAACCGCAATTACGGCGAAATCGTTGGAGTTCTCTGGAAAGAAGATAGTCGTCGAGGAGAGCGGAAGGTCGGTCCCACGGCCTTGTCTCCGTAGGAAGGCAGTCTGATGGCACTCACACTTGGAGTTCGTTTTCAGCCGAGTCAAAACCCGGCGGAGATCGGAGAGGCGGCGGCGGAATGCGAACGGGCCGGTTTCGATGCCGTCTGGATGACAGACACGCCCCTCCTTGCCGGCCGATGGGGAGACCCATACGTTTGCCTTGCTCTCATCGCGTCTCGGACCGAACGGCTGAAGTTTGGGACTGCCGTGACCAATCCCTACATGCGCCACTTTCCCGCAGTGGCGGGAGCATGTGCAAGCTTGCACGACCTCTCGGGCGGGCGATTTATCCTCGGACTCGGAGCGGGCGCATCAGCCGCGAGGGAGCTGGGCTTCCCCTTGGGGAAACTGAAGCAGTTGCGCGAGCTTACCAGTGCGCTCCGCCGTCTTTTTCGCGAGGGGGCGTGCGAGTTCGACGGAAGGCCGAAAGAGTTTAATCCCCCACGAGCCGTCCCGGTCTACATTGCTGCAATGGGGCCGAAAACCATCGAATTTGCCGGCGCCGAGGGGGACGGAGTTATCCTCCAGGTCGGAGCGAACCGGAAGACACTCACATGGGCGATGAATCTCCTGCGTACCGGGGCGGAGAAGGCCGGGCGGGACGTCTCGGAGATCGACGTTGTCGTGTCGGCCCAATGCGCTGTCGATCAAGACCGGAAGGCGGCCATCCGGAGGGTGCGCCACCTCATCGGCATCTACTTTTATCTTGCGCCCCACATCCTGAAGATCGCAAGCCTACCCGGCGAACGAACACCGGTCAACACGAGTGTTTACCCCGATCTGACCCACGCGCTGGATCTCGAAGAAGCAGCCCGCGCCACCGAATTTATCCCAGACGAAGTGGTGGAATCGCTCGGTCTGATCGGATCGCCGGACGAGTGGGTGTCCCGGCTCCTCATGATGGAAGAGGTCGGTGTGAATCATGTACAACTCCGCGGACCCGAATCCTTTTCTCTGCCCGTCGGCGAGATCGCCTTCTGCAGGGATGAGGTCATACCCAGCCTGCTGAAGGCCCAAGGAGGCATCCAGTGACGAAGACCCATACGCTCCTGCGGGGGGCGGAAATTTACTCGCCGGAGCCGATCGGCGAACGCGATGTGCTCATTTGCGGCGAAAAAGTACTTACGATGGAAGAAGACCTCGGGCGTTTTTCCTCTCTTGAAGATGTCGAAACCATCGACCTCAAGGGGACGAGGCTCGTTCCCGGCTTCATCGATAACCATGTCCATGTCCTGGGCGGCGGTGGTAGTGGCGGACCCTTCACGCGGGGGCCGGAGATATTCCTCTCCGACCTCGCGATTTGCGGAATTACGACGGTTGTCGGCATCTTGGGAATGGACGGACTCAGCCGTAACCTTTCCTCCCTCCTTGCGAAGG
The DNA here is from genome assembly GCA_002685755.1 of Nitrospinota bacterium. GTDB lineage: Bacteria > UBA8248 > UBA8248 > UBA8248 > UBA8248 > UBA8248. The sequence continues at coordinate 2,141 of NYYB01000194.1, read as the reverse complement.
TCCGCGCTCTCACGGCGGAGGGGCTGACAGCCTACATGTGGTCGGGGGCGTACCAGTACCCGCAACCCACATTGTGCGGGGGCGCGCAGTGGGACCTTCTCTACATCCCGGAAGTCATCGGAACCGGCGAAATCGCCGTCGCGGACGAACGCGGAACGCATCCAACCGCCCATGAGGTCGCCCGGTTCACCGGGGAGACCGCCTATGGCGCCCGGCTTGCCGCGAAGGGGGGAGCTGTTTGCATCCATATGGGTAACCGCCGCGAGGGATTCGAACCACTCCTTGAGGCCTGTGAACGCTGGGGCGTGCAGATCGAACGCTTCCTCCCGACACACCTGAACCGCACGCCGGAACTCCTGAAACGGAGTATCGACTTCGCCTTACAGGGCGGCTACATGGACTTCACAACGGCGTTCACGGTGGAAGGAGGCATTTCGACATCGATCTCGGCGAGCGAATCCGCCGTAAGGTCCCGCGAAGCAGGCGTTCCTCTGGACAGGATCGTCTTCAGCACGGACGGGAACGGAGTCCACTCCTTCTTCGACGATGAAACAATGGACGGGCCCCGGACACTGATCTGGCCCGTGTCATCGCTTTGGGAGGAGGCGCGCCGCCTCGCCACCTATTTCAACTGGCCGCTGGAGGAAGCGATAGCGCCCATCACCATGAACCCGGCGCGGGCGCTCGGTATCAAGAAGGGGAGCATCGCGCCCGGCCGCGATGCCGACCTCGTCGCCCTCGATGCTGATCTGCGGGTGGACTCGGTATTCGCAAAGGGAAGATCCCTTGTCCGAGGGGGTGAACCCGTCGCCAGAGGATGGTTTGAGAAGGAGATGTAGAGTATCGATCCTCGGCGATGCACCTGCGCGATGAAGATGTCCGCCCCCTTTTTCTCTCCTTATGGTCTTTCACAACGAGGGGCACACCAAGGGAGAGCGGTTCTTCGGTTCCATAAAGCCTTTATTATCAATTTGAAGTCGTATTTCTTGTTTTTTGGGGGTGTCATAAACAAATGGGAACCTCTAAAAACCGCCTAACTTCCCCCGATTTTGTGTTATCGCAGCATTTTAGCCACAATTCATACCTGTGCTCCGCAAATACTCCATCCTGTCCTGAGCCAGCGAAACTTTAACCGATAATTCCGTCTAAGATTCTCACTACAAAATCGAGGCCTTTTCCTTTTCGGCAAAACGGCGCTCTCCCATTTTCAATGGAATGTGATGCAAAATGTTCGGATCACAAGCCAATTTGAAAAAGGGACTGAAAATCATTTGGGTTTTTGGACACAACGGAATTTTTCAGGCGCCCCGCTTACGCCCCTTTTCACTCCAGAAGAACGTCGGATCTTTCTGCTCCCCGTAGCCCAGCCAGTCGTCGAGGCGGACCAGGAGGCGGTTCACCCACCGGATGCGCTGTTTCACAAGCCACTTGACGATTGTGTGATGGATGCCCTTGCCCTTGTTGAAGGGGCAGACCCTGAGGCAGATGCCACAGTTCGTGGCCACTTTGGCGAAGTGGTGGCGGCACTTCTCGCCGTTGAGGTACCACTTGAGCACCCCGTTGCTGCTCGAGATGTTGGGGCCCTCCGTTGTCCGGGGGCCCGTGGGCGGGGCCTTGACCGGGCAGGCCTTGACGCACTTCTCGCAGACCTCGCAGAACTCGATGACACCCAGGTCCACACTCTTCTTCGCCGCACCCAAAGGCAGATCCGTGAACACCTTGCAGAAGCGCACCCGGGGGCCATAGGCGTCGGTGATGGTGAGCCCCATCCGCGAGGGCTGGCCCAGCCCCGCGTCCACCGCCAGGGGAACGTTCAAGGCCGTGTCATTCAGGCAGGGAACCGCCTTGTACCCCAGCGTGCGGATGAACTGGGCCACCGAGCTCACCAGGGCGGCCATCTGGGAGTAGTTCTTGTGGGTCTCCGTCGACATGATGACGGTGGGCGCGGTCCGGAACATCTCGTAGTCCATCGAGAGACCCATGACGATCACCTGGTCGCAGCCCTCCGGGATCTCGACGGGGGGGTTCTCGTCCCGGCTCGGAAGGTAATGGTGGGAGTACACCCACCGCTCATCCAGTTCGGTGAAGCCCACGAGGTCCGCGCCCATGAAGCGAGCCACTTTTTCCACGGTCCCCCGGGT
>NYYB01000110.1 GCA_002685755.1 Nitrospinota bacterium | reverse complement strand
CGGGCGCGAGAGCGAGAAGACGGCGGCGGAATCCGACGAGGGCGGAGGTCAGAGTGGCCGCGCCGGGTTCGTAGCCGGGCATGAAGGCCGCCTCGAGCGAACCCCACTCCCGGAGCGCCGCGCCCGTCATGTGGGCGAAGCGGGCGAGATCGCGCGGTCCGACCCAGCGGTGGACAATTCCCTCGAACAGGTCTGCGTTTTCATCGATTCGAAATTCCCGGAGCGCCGCCGCCGGCCTCGCGCCGAGGCGGCCGAGTACGCGCCCGAGGCTGGTCCGGACGGCCTTGGCGTTTCCGAAGGCCAGCGCGGAGGCGAAAAAGGCGGCGGCCTCGCGGTCTTCATCGTGCGGGTGGCGGTGGACCAGGCCCAGCGGGTCCGAGTCGAGATAGGCGGGACCGTAGGTTTTCGTCAACCGGTCGAGCCTGGACTTGACCGCCGGCGCGTCGCCGGGCGCAAGGGGCATCAGAGGTCGCCCTTCGAGTCGAGCAGCAGGGTGACGGGGCCGTCGTTGATCAGTTCGACCTCCATCATGGCGCCGAATCTACCGGCGGCCGTTTTCACTCCGAGGGTTTCGACCTCCTCGATAAACTTTTCGATCAGCGCCTCGGCAACTTCGGGCGACGCGGCGGCGACGAAAGAAGGCCGCCTGCCCTTCCGGCAGTCTCCGTAGAGGGTGAACTGGCTGACAACGAGCATTTCGCCGCCGGTGTCGAGGAGGGAGCGGTTCATCTTCCCCGCCTCGTCGGGGAATATCCGCAGGTTCGAGATCTTGTCCGCCATGTAGCGCACTTCCCTTTCCGAATCCCCGGGAGCGACCGCCATCAGGGCCAGGATGCCCCCGCCGATCTCGCCGACGACCTCCCCGGAGACGCTCACGCTGGATTTTCGGACCCGCTGGAGTACGGCGCGCATCGGTGGTTTCCTCTGGGTGGTTCCAGGCGGCTGGGTGGCTCCGGGCGGTATATGCCGGAAAAAAAGATCCGGGTGCCACCGCATTTTACCAAATATGAAGGGAAAAAAGGAGGTTCCGGCCCGCTTCTGCTCCAGGGAGGGTTTTATCGCCAGCGAATGATATTCTCTCCAGTAATTAAGGAATGGCAGATAAAAAAAGAAAATTAAAGCCGCTAATGTTTAATTATTTTAAGTATTTAAATCTTTTCCGGGTACTTTGGTCAGGCCCCTTGAAAGAGGCTTGTCCCATAAGGTAGGGTAACTCCAATGAAACAAGGGATTTATCATTTAAGAGCGGGCGTACGTATCATTATCTTTATCATTTGCAGAATGGGAGATTGATTGTGGCCGTTCCCGAGAAGCTCGCGTCGAAGAAAGCCTTTACGACTTTTGAAGTTGCTGAAATTTGCGACGTGACGCCGGTGACGATTCAAAACTGGATCGACAAGGATTGGCTTCACGCCTATCGGACGCCGGGCGGTCACCGCCGGGTGCTTCGCGAGGATCTTCTCTCGTTCCTCGACTCGAGGAATATCCCTCATATATTCAACGAGCGTTCGGGGCCGCCGAAAATTCTCGTCGTCGACGACGAGAAAAACTTCACTGAGTTGATCACGGACATCCTCTTGTTGGATAACCCCGACTATGAAATCGAAATCGCCCACGACGGTTTCCGGGCGGGGCTTCTTTACGCCAACAACAAGCCCGATGTCGTTTTGCTCGACTTGATGCTGCCGGGCGTGGACGGGTTCGAGGTGTGCCGCCAGATCAAGCACAGAAGCAGCGGCAGGGCCACCGTTGTCATCGCTATTACGGGCCTCGACGATCCCAGCCACAAAGAGCGGATCATGGCCCTCGGCGCCACGCATTTCCTCCAAAAGCCGGCCGACACTTCGGTGATCCGGGATCTCGTCCGGCAATCGACCGCGGCCATGGCGACCGATTCCTCCTCCTAGCCTCGAGCTAGTCTCGAATCTTCACTTTACGTTTTCGGAATTAAACCGGGCGGGATGCGCCCGTGGGCGGGAATTTTCGCCCGGGTCCGGCTCGGGTTCAGCAGGGATTCGCCGCGCGGGCCGGGGCGGGCTATCGTCCGGACAAGGCGCCGCTTCCGGCGAAATCAGGTGTCCTCGCCGTTGTCTTCGTGGTTCTCGCCCCGTTCGCGTAGAAAGCGCTCGATCTCCCGGGTGAGGTCCTCGCCCGAGGGAAGACCGCCGGATTCCCCCTCATCCTCCATGCTGCTCCTGAGCCTGAGCTCATCGACGTACTCCTTGACCGCCTTGTTCGATTCGAGGGCGCGTTCGACCTTGTCGTCGAAATCCTGCGATCCGATTTCGAGGTCGGAGTAGCTGACATCGAGCGAAAGAAACTCCGAGAGGCGGCGGACGAGGGCGAGGGCGGCCTTCGGGTTCGGCGATACGTTGACGTAGTGGGGCACGTTTGCCCAGACGCTGACGGCGGGTAATTTCTCGTCCCGGAACAAGTTGTTCAGGATTCCGACGATGCCGGTTGGACCTTCGTATCCCGACCGCTTCAGGCCGAGCCGTGCGGCCAGCTCCAAATCGGTGGACGAGCCGGTGATCTTGATGGCGTTGCGGTGGTAGACGTCGGCGAGTAACGCCCCCAGCGTCACCACCATGCGGACGTCGCATTGTTGGGCCACCGAGAGTATTAGCCGGGTGAAATTCTTCCACTGCAAGTGGGGCTCGGCCCCGACGAAAAGAATCAGATCGTTGGCGAGCCGGGGGGTCTCGCAGGCGTAGAAAGTATTTGCGGGCCAGGTGATATCGCGCATCCCGTCCTCGTCCAGGGTCACCATGGGCCGCATGTCCTGAAAATTGTAGAAACTGTCGGACTCGATGGAGGCGAATTCGGCGCCTCCGAGCTCCTCGCAGATATAGCTCGCCGCAGTTGTGGCGGAGCTGCTGGCATCGTTCCAGCCGGAGAAGGCGAGCAGAAGGGTTGGTTGCCGAAGCTTGGGCAGTTCCTGGATTTGAAGAGGATCCATCGCGTCACCCCCATCAGCGGAAAAGAGCCGGGTGGATTCGGAAGAAAAACGGCACGCGGGTATTTTAGTCCGGGAGGGGCGAGGATTCAAAGTCCAATTTTTAGAGCCCTTCGGTATCGCCCCCTATCTCCAATATTGATAGCCGGGGGCCCGGATGCTATAAACGGGGCGTTTGGCGTCCGGGTGGCCGCTTACCGGTCCGGGGCGCGAAGGCTCCCGCCCGCGGTGGTTCCCGTTTGATTGGCGCCGGTTGGCGTTTTCGAAATTGCGAGGATTCCGGTGAATCCCTCAAATGAAGCTGAACCCCATTTTCAGGGCAAGGTCGCTTTGATCACCGGCGGCTCGCGCGGGATCGGGGCGGCGGTGGCCCGGCGGCTGGCCCGGGCGGGAGTGAATCTGGTGATCAACCACCGCTCGGGGCGGGGGCGCTCGGGAGAGCTCGCCGAGGCCTTGTGCCGGGAGGCCGAAGAGGCGGGCGTGCACGCCATATCGGTTCCGGCCGACATCGGGAAAAAAGATGCCGCTGGGGAGCTCTTCTCGAAGGCTGAGGATGAGTTCGGCCGGCTCGATTTCCTGGTGCTCAACGCCGCCCGCGCGCCGTTCAAGCCCTGGGAGAAATTACTCGAGCGCGACCTTCGCCAGCTGGTCGAGACGAACTACCTGGGAAATGTCTTCTGCATGCAGAAGGCTCTAGACCCCCTCTCCCGGCAGGGCGGGGCGGTGGTATTCCTCTCGAGCCTGGGCAGCAGGTTCGCGAATCCGGACTATCCGCTGGGCTCAATGAAGGCGGCGATGGAGACCGCCGTCAAATACTGGGCGGAGAGCTACGGCGACCGGGGGATATCAGTGAACGCGGTCTGCGCGGGCCTCGTCAAGACGGATTCGTTCAAGACGCTCCGGATGGTGGACCCGGAGCTGGAGAAGTTGCCCGAGCGGTTTTTTCTCTCCCCCGAGGAGGTCGCCGGAGTGGTCCACTACCTCCTGGGGCCCGCGAGCGATGTCATCCGCGGCCAGACGATCATCACCGACCGGGGCGTGAGCAATCGTTTGCGCTGGCCAACGCCGCCCGGATGATGCATCCTTGACGCTGTATTTCAGCAAGCCCCGCCTGGGATTGCATGCGGCCGTGGATTATAGAGACATGAGATTACAAGAGGCACGAGGAGAATTGCATGCCGCAGAACATGATCAACGATGAACGGATCATGCAGGAGGTTTACGACGCTATTGTCCACACCACGGGCGTGGACCGGGACTCCATTACTCCCGATAGCTCGCTGGTGGACGATCTGGGCGTTCTTTCCCTCGATTTTCTCGACGTGAACTTTCGCCTGGAGCAGGTGTTCGGGGTGAAGATGGCCCGCAAATTCGTTCTCGAGCACGTCGATGAGCTTTTCGGCGAGGGCGTTGCAATCGACGAGAACAACGATGTCACCGAAAAGGGCGTGGAGGTCCTCAAGATGCGCCTGACCGAGGCGGCCGATGATCTCGAACCGGGAACTCCGGTGGACGAGCTTCCGGCCCTCGTCACCCCGCGGACGCTGTCGGCGGCGGTGAAGGACATTTTCGGCTTCTTGCCCGAGAAGAGCCCGGCCGGCTCGGACTGGAAGACCGATGAGGGAACCCGTATCGTCTGTTCCGAAACCGGAAAGCCCGCCGTTTTGCCGAGTGGCGACGAAGTGGTCCAGAATTGGCTGACCTCTCTCCAGGAAGAAAAACAAATCTTCTGATTCATCCGCCGCCCCGGGTTTCTTCGCGGAGTTTCCTCGGGAGTTGTCCTCCATGGCCTGGCCTTCGAAACGCGTCGTTGTCACAGGCTATGGGATGATGACCCCCCTCGGCGGAGATGTCGCCGCGAGCTTCGACGCCGCCCGCGAGGGAAAATCGGGAATCGATTTCATTCGTCAGTTCGACCCCGCCAAGCTTCCCTGCCAGATAGCCGGCGAGGTGGACGACGCCTGGATCGAAGAGCGCGACGATCCCTCCCGCCGCCCGCTTCTCAAACTCACGACGCGCGGTGTCCGCATGATGCTCATCGCCACCGGCGAGGCCGCCGTCCGCGCGCGCCTCGACGGAATTTCTGATCGCTCCCGCGTCGGCGTCTCGGCCGGCTCCCACGGCGAGCACGCCAATATCCCCGAAATGATTCAGCTGTTTCGCCACTGGCGCCCGGGGGGCGATTCCCCCTGGGAGGGAAAGTGGGATTTCGGCGATCTCATGCGCTCGGGCGGCTACGATTTTCTTCATTTCTACCGGCGGAAGATCGACGTGGCGACATCGGTGGTGGCGACCGCGTTCGACGCCCAGGGCCCCACGATCTCCGTCTGCTCGGCCTGCGCGGCGGGGGGGCAGGCGGTGGGCGAGGCGCTCCGCATCATCCGCGACGGCAAGGCGGACGCGATGATCGCGGGCGGGTGCGAGTCGACGGTCTCCTACGGCGGTTTTTTGGGCTTTGTCCTGCTGACGGCGCTGGTGGAGAAATACGAGAGCCCCCAAAGGGCCTCGCGGCCTTTCGACCGGAGGCGAAACGGATTTGTGATGTCCGAGGGGGCGGGCTCCATCGTTCTCGAGGAACTAGGACATGCGCTCGCGCGCGGGGCGCCGATACTGGGCGAGGTGCTCGGCTACGGCGATTCGGCCGACGCCTTCCGCATCACCGACATGCACCCCCAGGGGGTGGGGGCAATTCTCGCGATGCGTGGAGCGCTCGACGACGCCGGCGTCTCGCCCGGCGAGGTGGAATACATCAACGCCCACGGCACCTCGACCCCGAAAAACGATCTCACCGAGACCAAGGCCATAAAGGAGGTTTTCGGGGACGCCGCCGGGCGCCTTCCGATCAGCTCGAACAAGTCGCTGATCGGTCACACCATCGGAGCGGCGGGCGCCGTCGAGGCGATCTTCGCCCTCGAGGGGATGCGCCGCTCCGAGATTCTTCCCACGATCAACTACGAAAACCCCGACCCCCGGTGCGACCTGGATTATGTGCCCAACGAGACGCGCGCCGCCGGGCACCGGATCGCGCTTTCGAACAGCTTCGGGTTCGGCGGGCAAAACGCAACGCTTTGCCTCGGCCGCTACGAAGGTGAGTGACCGATGCCCGCCGCTCTCGCCGTCACCGGGGGGGGGATCGTCACGGCGGCGGGAAGGGGTCTGGACGCCGCCTGGGAGGCGCTCCGCGCAGGGAGAAGTTTCCTCGCCCCCGACGATGAACTGGCCGGGTTCTCTTCCATCGAGACGGCGCGTTGCGCCCCGCCCGGCCCGGAAATGCTGGGGGCGGATCGCCGCGCCGCCCGCCTCATGGGGCGGCACACCCATATGCTCCTCGCGGCGGTTTCGGACGCCCTCGCTGAAGCCGGAGGAAATGCGGCCGGGCTCGCCGGCGAGGAGATGGCTTTTTTCGCCGGGATGGATTCGGTGGACCCCGGAGAGGCGGATTTCGTCTCCGCCGTCCAAGCCTCGCGTGTGGAAGGTGGCGGCGTGGACTTGGGGCGGTTTTTCAATGAGGGGATGACTCAGATTCCCCCGCTCTGGCCGCTCGGGATGCTCAACTCCACAGCGTTTTGCCAGGTGGCGATTCAGTTCGGCCTGAGGGGAGAGAACGGTCTCTTCAGCCCGGGGGCCGAGGCGGCCGCCCAGGCGGTGATCGAGGCGGCCGAATCCCTTCGCGAGGGCAAGGCGCGCGCCGCCCTGGCCGCCGGGGTCAGCCCGACGGTGTCGGTCAGGTCGGTGGCCCGCTACCGGAAGCGGGGGCTGTTGAAGCCGGACGCCGCCCCGGATGGAGGCCCCGCCCTGGGCGAGGGAGCCGCCTCTTTGTTGCTGGAACCCGAGGGCGTGGCGGGCGGGAAGCCCCGCCTCGGCTATATAAGAGGATGGGGACGCGCCACAGCCGGATACGAACCCGGCGATCTGGCCGGAGCGGTTCGGGATTCGGCCGCCGCCGCGCTTCAAAGGGCTGAAATCGGGCCCGGCCGGGTGGGGCTGGTGGTAGTCCACGGCGGCGGAAGCGTTGAGGAGGGCGAAGCCGAGGCCGAGGGGATCGCGGCCGTTTTAGGCGGCCACCGCCCCCTCGCTCTTGCGACCAAGGGCGCCTTCGGCCACCTTTTGGGGGGCGGGCCGGCGGTGGATCTGCTCATCGCGCTGAGGGCGATGGCCGAGGGTGCCGTCCCGCCGAGCCCGGGTGCGGGAAATTCGGGCGGGGATGTTCTCGAGTTTCCGGACCGCCCGAAGGCCGCCCGCCTCGAGGCCGGGCTGGTCTTGGTGCAGGGGTTTGACGGCGCCTGCGCGGCGTTCGCCGTCGGCCCAGCCTGAGGCACTGCGTGCGGCGCATTTGCATACCGCGCTTTGCATACGGCTTGAGTCATTGCATGCAACTTGATGATTGTTTCAGGAGGAGACAAAGCCATGCGGTTTCTCTACTTTGACCGCATCACCGAGCTCGAAAGCGGAAAGCGCATTCGCGCCGTAAAGACGTTTCCGTTGTCGGAGGCCTACCTCAATAAGCATTTCTCGAGGGCGCCGCTGATTCCGGGCTCGATCCTGGTCGAGGCCATGTCCCAGATCACGGGCTGGCTCGTGGTTTATACCCACAAGTGCGAGACCTCCTGCGTGATATCGCTCATCAACAATCTCGAGGTTCCCGCCGACCTCCGCGCGGGGGCGACGGTGGAGCTTCACGGGGAGATCGTGGACACCGGCCGGCGGTGGAGCGATTGCCGGGCCTGGGTGGAGCGGGACGGGGAGCGGATAGCGAGCGCCGAGCGCTTTGTCTTTCCGCACTTCAAGGAGAAAAACCCCGAGGAGGTTGCTAAATTTTACCGCGATATCGGCTGGATCGAACCCCGGTGGGATTGGGAGGCCCCGTGAGCGAAGTTCTCATCACCGGAATGGGCATGGTGACCGCCCTGGGGGCGGATCTCGAAACGGCCTGGAGCCGCGCCCTCGCGGGCGAGTCGGGGGTGAGGCCCGTCTCATCGTTCGAGGCGGGCGGGCTGCCCATCGCCGGGGCCGGCGAGGTGCCCGCCGGTGAGATCGAATCCCTGCGCGAGCGCCTCCTCGAAGAACTGGCCCCAGAGGGTGAGCGGCGCGTCCTTTTCGCCTTGGACGCCGCCCGGAGTGCCCTCGCGGACGCGGGGCTCTCGCCGGGCGAGACCGACCCTCGGCGCTCGGGGGTGATGATGGGAACCGGGCTGAGCACCTACCGGCTCGAGGACTTCGCCCCCTGGATCGGCGAGCGGGAGGGTTTCGACTCCGTTCGATTCGCCGGGGAGCTTGAGAAGACCCACCCTTCGGGATATTTTCAAAACCCGCCCGAGCGGGCCACATCGCTGATCGCCAGGTGGGCCGGCTTCCGGGGCCCCTCGGCCACCCTGACCTCGGCCTGCGCCGCGGCGGGGCAGGCGATTGGCCTCGGAATGCGCGCGATTCGCCGGGGGGAGGCGGACGCCGTCCTCTGCGGCGGGGCCGACTCGATGATCCACCCGGTGGGGATGGCGATTTTTCTCCTCCTCGGCGCGGCGTCGACGGCGGCCGTAGAGCCCGAGGCGCTTTGCCGGCCCTTCGACCGGAGGCGGTCGGGGCTCGTGGTCGGCGAGGGGGCGGGGGTGATCCTCCTCGAGTCGGCGGAACACGCCGCCTGCCGGGGCGCGCGCGTCCATGCCCGGCTCTGCGGCTACGGCTCGAGCATGGACGCCTACCAGGTGACCGCCCCCGACCCGAAGGGCCGGGGAGCGGCCCGGTCGATGAGCGAGGCGCTCCGGGACGCGGGGATGGCCCCCGGCGAGATCGCATATGTGAACGCCCACGGGACGGGAACGAAGCTCAACGACCCGGCCGAGACGCTGGCGATCAAGGAAGTGTTCGGCCCATCGGCCGGAGACCTGGCCGTCAGTTCATCGAAGTCGATGATCGGCCATCTGATCGCGGCCTGCGGGGCGCCCGAGCTCATTTTCACGGCGCTGAGCGTGGCGCGCGATGAGGTGCACCCCACGCGGAATCTCGAAAACCCCGACCGCCGGTGCTATCTGGATTATGTTCCGAACGAGTCGCGCAGGATGCCTGTTCCAGCGGCGATCTCGAACTCGTTTGGTTTTGGCGGACAAAACGTGACCCTCGTTGTCGGAAAGGCGGCATAGATGAACATCGATCTAAGCGGAAAAGTGGCACTGGTCACCGGCGGGGGCCGCGGCATCGGCCGCGCCTGCTCTCTCGCGCTGGCGGAGTCGGGCGCGGCTGTGGCGATCAACTACAGCGCGTCGGAGATTGCGGCGGGCGAGGTGAAGGCCGAAATCGAGGGGGCCGGAGGGCGCGCCGAGACTTATCAGGCCGACGTCTCCTCCTTCGAGCAGGTCGGCGCGATGTTCGAATCGGTCAAGGAGGATTTCGGTACGCTGGATATCCTGGTGAACAACGCGGGCGTCATCAAGGACACCCTCCTCTTGAGGATGAAGCCCGCCGACTGGGACAAGGTCATCGGCGTGAGCCTGAACGGCGTCTACAACTGCACCAAGGCGGCGGCGGAGATCATGATGCGCGCGCGGACGGGGTGTGTGATCAACATCTCCTCGATCATCGGAGTCATGGGCGGCGGGGGCCAGACGAACTACGCCGCCGCCAAGGCCGGGGTTATTTCTTTTACGCGCGCTTGCGCGGCGGAGATGAGCGGGCGCGGCCTGCGCTTCAACGCCGTTCTGCCCGGAATGATCGAAACTGACATGAGCGAGGTCGTCCGTAAACGCGCCGGCGACCAGATCATGGAGCGCATCCCCTCGAAGCGGTTCGGCCAGCCGGGGGACATCGCCGGGGTCGTGGTGTTTCTCGCCTCCCCGGCGGCGGACTACATCAACGGCGAGGCCATCACCGTGGACGGCGGGATGCACATCGGCTGAGACCGGGAGGGCGCGCGTGCGTTTGTACCAGGGAATCGACCTCGTCGAAATCGACCGGCTCAAGGCGGCCTTTGATCGCCAAGAGGCCTTCGGGCAGGACATCTACACCGAGGCGGAACTCGGGTACTGCAACTCCCGGCCCGACCCCTATCCCCACCTGGCCGGGCGGTTTGCGGCGAAGGAGGCCTGCCTGAAGGCCTTCGGGGTGGGCATGGGCGGCTTCGGGGCCACCGGCCGGTTCCGGGAGGTCGAGGTGGAGTCCGCCCCCTCGGGCAAGCCGGTCCTCCGGCTCCACGGGTCGATGGAGAAGATGGCCCGGCGGCTGAAGATAGGCCAGACGACGGTTTCGATCAGCCACGCCGACAATTACGCCGTCGCCTCGGTGATGTTCCTGGGCGAGGGCGTGGCCGGCGAGGGTGAGGCCGGAGAGACGGGGGAATAAATGGGAGAGACGGCGAATGCGCTATTTGCTGGTTGACCGAGTGACCTCATGGGAGAGCGGGGTGTCCATGGAGGGCGTCAAGAACGTCACCATGAGCGAGGATTTCCTCGAGTATCATTTTCCCCGGTTTCCGGTGATGCCCGGCTCGATGATCCTCGAGGCGCTGGTCCAGCTTTCGGGGTGGCTCGAGGCGGCGGGCTCGGAGTGCGGGCGCTGGTTCCTACTCGAGCGGGTCGAGACGATTAAATACTACGGCTTCGCCCTGCCGGGCGATCAGATCGAACTTCGGGTCGAGGCCGTAGGCGAGGAGGAGGGCCGGAGCCTTTACAAGGGCGCCGCCTCGGTGAGCGGCGAGCGCAAGGTGGCCGTCGAATTTTCGGGACGGGTGGTGGACCTCAAGGACTACGAGGACCCCGAGGAGCAGGCGCACCTTTTCCGCGTCCTCACCCGCGACGTCGAAATCTCGTAGATCGGAAGGCGCGATGGAAGTCAGGGAGGTCTGGATCACGGGCGCGGGGATGCTCACCCCGCTCGGGGCCGGGGTCGACGAGAACTGGGCGGCGGTCCGCGCGGGGCGGCGGGGGATCGAGCGCCAGCCTCAACAAGCGGAGGCCCCTTTTCCCGAGAACTTTCTCTACTTCGGCACGGTGGACGGGTGCGACAATCCGCCCGAGGTTCCGCCGAAGCTGGCGAGCCAGCGAAAGTTCCTGAACCGCTCCTCCATCCTCGGGCTTCACGCCGCCCGCGAGGCGATTGAGAGCGCGGGCGTGGACCTCGCCGCCCTGCCGCCCGAGAGGAAGTCCCTCTACATCGGCTCGGGGGATTTTACCCGGCTCGAATATCTCGATTTTTACTCGTCCATCGCCGAGGTGGCCGGGCCCGGCTGGGCGCCGCCCGACGCCGAGGCGCTGAACGAGTTGGCCCTTCACCAGGTGAACCCTTTTTATCTGCTCGAGGGGCTGGCGAACAATTTGTTCAGCTACCTCTCGGCCAGCTACGAAATCATGGGCACGAACGGAAGTCTCTCGAGCCTTTCCTCGTGCGGGGCGCAGGCGCTGGAGGCCTGCGACCGGGCCCTTCGGTGGGGAAAGGCGGATTTCGGCCTCGTGGTGGGCTGCGGCTGCTGGATCAGCGCCCTGATCCGCTTTGAGCTGGACGGCTTGGGGATTCTCTCCCGCGCCCTCGACGGGGCCGAGTCATTCCGCCCCTTCGACCGCCGGAGGGACGGTTTTTTCCCGGCCGAGGGGGCAGCGGCGCTTGTGATCGAGGCGGCGGACGCCGCGCGCGCGCGCGGGGCGCGCCCCATCGGACGAATTCTGGGGACCGGGAATTTTCAGGAAGTCACCTCGGGCGCGCATGTTTCGGTTCCTCTCACAGCAGCGGCCAGGGCCTGCCGCTCGGCGGTGGCGGAGGGTGGCGTGGCGGCCGGGGAGGTTTCTTTCATCCTGCCCCATGGGAGCGGGACCAAAAAAGGCGACCGCATGGAGATGCGGGCGCTCAAGGCGTTTCTCGGAAACGCCGAGGCCGGAGCCGCTGCCGGGGTAGAAGTCGAAGTCGAAAAGGTTCCCATTGCGCCCTGGAAGCCATACACCGGCCATATGGGCTCGGCGAGCGACATCGGCGAGATGATCCTCGGTCTGCGCGCCCTTGAGGAGGGTGCGCTTCCGCCGGCTCCGGGGTTCGAGCGGGCCGAAAAGGAGTTTCAGGTTCTCGATATCCCGGCGGAGGAGCGCGGGATTCGGGGAAATACTTTTCTTTCGCTGAGCCACGGCCTCGGCGGCCAGTCGTCGGCCACCCTCCTTTCGGCGCCGTGAGCCCGTCTCCAGCGCGGGCCTCCAACCCCCGCAAAAAACGCCGCCGCAGCAAGGACAAAAGCCCTCTCCGGCAAAACGCAGAGTTCCTTCTCGTCTACGCGATCCTTTCCCTGGTCCGTTGGATGCCGCTTTGGCTGTGCGGGGGCGCCGCCTCCCTGGCGGGATCGGCCATCTACACGCTCGCCCCGCGCCGCCGGAAAATTCTCCTGACCAACCTGGGGATCGCCTTTCCCGGACTGAGCGGGGACGAGCGGACGCGGATGGCGCGGGCGAGCTGCCGCTCGTTTGCTCTGACCGGCCTCGAGAGCGTGAAGTATCTCTATCGCTTCCGCCTCGAGAGCGCCGAGGCCGATGTCCGCCGGATGGTCGAGGGGGTGGATTATATCTTCGCCCGGGCCCGCCGTCTTCACGACGAGGCGGGCGGGTGCATTTTCGTGGTTCCTCATCTGGGCAACTGGGAGCTGATCGCCCACGGGGCCACTCTCGCCAGTATTCCGGTGACGATAGTCGTCCGGCCGCTCGACAACCCCTGGCTAGAGAAACATCTTTTCGAGATGCGCTCGGTCTCGGGCCAGGAAATTCTCGCCAAACGAAACGCGCTGTTCCACCTCCGAACAGCGCTCCGCAAGGGAAGGTCGGTGGGCCTGCTGGCGGATCAACACGCCGGGATGAAGGGAATCGACGTTCCGTTTTTCGGGAAGCCCGCGAGCACGACGACGGGCCCGGCGGCGCTGGCCATCACCTTCGGGCGGCCGATCATGGTGGTCGCCTGCCTGAGAAAACCGGGCGGACGGGAGTATGAAGTGCTTCTCAGCGACCCGATTCACCCAGACACCGACGCGGACTCGGTCGGGGAGATCGAGCGCCTGACTGCGGCTGTCAACCGGGAGATCGAGGGTTTCATCCGCCAGAGGCCGGATCAGTATTTCTGGCTCCACGACCGCTGGAAGCTGGCCAAGCTCTGGGGCCGTTCGGAGTCGTTCCTGGCGGAGCGGGAAAAAGCGGAAACAGAAGATGAGGCGGACGGCTAAGCGGGGATATTGACCATTTCTCTGAGGGCCGTGAAAAAGCGGTGGCCGGTGCGGGCGAGTTTGGCTTCGAGCCTTTCGGTGCAGTCGCAGTCCCCGCAGCTGGGGTAGCCCTCGCACTTTTCGAGCGTCGTCGTGTAGCGAATGTCGATCTCCTCGAAATACTCCCGCCAGTAGGGAAGCTCCTCGAGGAGCTCTCCGCCGGGGCCGAACGCCTCCCGGCAGTAGCAAGGTTCGATCCATCGCACCTGGCCCGAATCGAGTAACCGCGCGCTCTTCATGCATTTGAGGTAGGTGGGATAGGCGATGGAGCCGCGCCCGAGTGCGCCCGACTCGACCGCCTCGAGCAGCGCCCGCTCTCTTCCTTTTTTCACGAACGCTCGAACCAGATAGCGCATGAGCGGCCCCCCTCGGGAGTGAGAGCTCCGGTGAATCCTTCAGGCCGCACTTTACCATAGACGCGGGCCGGGCCAGACCCCTCCCCGGCGGTGGACGAATCGCCGGAGGGGGCGGATAATTTCCTTAACTTAAAATCTTTTAGTCTTTTTACTTTCTCCGGCCGGGGTTTCTTCGCCGGGGAGTCACCAACGAGGATTGATCGATGTCGGAAATGTCGGGTGCGCGCTACATATGCGAATTCATGACGGCCTACAAAGTGGATACGTTTTTTTTCATGCCCTCGGTGCTGAGCCATACGCTGGCGCTGATGGACGACTACCCGATCAGGCGGATAATGACGCACGGTGAAAAAGCCGCCGCCTACATGGCCGACGGCTACGCCCGCGCCTCGGGCAAGCCGGGGGTGTGCGGGGCGCAGACCATCGGCGCGAGCAACCTCGCCGCCGGGCTCCGCGACGCCTACATGTCGCACAGCCCGGTCATCTCCCTCATCGGGGGCCGCTTCGGTAACTCCAAATACAAGCTCCCTTACCAGGAGATCGACGACTTTCCGATGTTCGAGCCGACCACGAAGGCGAACTATCAGGTGGACGAGGCCGGGCGAATTCCCGACCTGCTGCGCCAGGCCTTCCGCGATGCGACTTCGGGCACGCCGGGGCCGGTGAACCTTCAGTTTTATGGAAACCACGGCGAGATCGAGCGGGACGTGATCGACCACGAGATGATCGTCGAGGAGCGCCACACTCGGATTCCCCCCTACCGGCCCCGGCCGGATTCTGCGGATGTCGAGCGCGCCGCCGAGCGCCTTCAGGCGGCCCAGCGGCCGGTGATCATCGTGGGCGGCGGGACGCGGACCTCGGGAGCGGGGGCCGAGGTCATCGCCCTGGCCGAAAAGCTTCAGGCGCCGCTCGCCACCTCGACAGGGGCGTACTCGCTGGTGCCCGAGGATCACCCGCTCTACTTCGGCGTTCCGGGGACCTATTCGAGAAGCTGCTCGAACCAGGTGATGCTCAGGGCCGATCTCGTGCTCTTCGTGGGATCCGAGACGGGCGGGCAGGTCACCCACTTCTGGCGCCTGCCGCGGGAGGGCGCCGAGGTCATCCAGATCGGGATCGACGCGGCCGACCTCGGGCGCAACTATCCGAACTCGGCCTCGATCCTCGGGGACGCCAAGGTGACGCTCGAGGCGCTGACCGCCGCCGTGAATAAGAGAGAGACGGGGGCCTGGGTGGGCGAGGTCCAGGGGCTCGTGGCCGGCTGGCGGGCCGAGATCGAACCCCACCGGAACTCGGGCGACACGCCGATGCGCCCCGAGCGGGTGCTCAGGGAGCTTGGCGCCTGTCTGCCCGAGGATGTCCTCCTCGTATCGGACACCGGTCACTCGGCGATGTGGATCTCTCAGCAGCTCTGGATGAATTCGTCGAAATGGGATTCCATCCGCTGCGCCGGCTCGCTGGGCTGGGGTTTTCCAGCCTCGCTCGGGGCGAAGTGTGCCTTCCCGGACCGGCCGGTGGTCTGCTTCACCGGTGACGGGGGCTATTGGTACCACATGCAGGAGGTCGAGACCGCCGTTCGCTTCGGCATCAACTCGGTCACCGTCGTGAACAACAACAACTCGATGAACCAGGAGATCAACGTCTACACCAGGGCTTACGACGGGAAGCCCTCCGATCAGTGGGGGACGATGTGGAAGTTCACCCAGCCGAATCTCTCGCGGATCGCCGAGGAGATGGGTGCGCTGGGAATCCGCGTCGAGCGGCCCGAGGAGATCGCGCCCGCGATGGAGAAGGCGCTCGCGGCGGATCGCCCCGCCGTGGTCGAGATCATGACCGAGATGGAGGCCATCTCTCCCGGCGCGTGGACGGGATAAGGGGAGGTTTCGTCTAGGTTAGAAGTCATTTCATAACCCATTCCCGAGGTTTCCACCCCTGTGAGGAGGCCGATAAAATCAAGGCCTTTGACGGACGAAGATTCCGCGAAAGAGGTTATGAAATGACCTCTAGTGTTTCTT
>NYYB01000109.1 GCA_002685755.1 Nitrospinota bacterium | reverse complement strand
TCTGAGTCAGGTTAAGGAGGTTTTTTGCCGCCGACTTGGCCGGGCCGGTTTTTCGATTAATCGTTCGAACGATTCGGCTAACAACCCGAAGGGAGCTTTCCTCCTCCGGAGCGGAGAGGGCCCTATTCCCTTTTGTTGGTCACAGTTTTACCCATCGGCGGAATATTTTTTTTTGGTAGGACTAAAATGAATGGTTGACAAACTGGATATATAGGAAACAATTAGGACTCGCCCATCGATTTTCTCAATCATTAATGAGGTGAAGATATGCTTTATTCACGCCCTTGCGAGTACGCCCTTAGGGCGCTTACCTATATTACGACAAACATTGATATGGAATTGATTCGGGCCCAGGAAATTGCCGAGGCCGAATGCCTGCCGGCGCCGTTTCTGGCAAAATTGCTTCAACAACTCGCCCGGTCCGGGATTCTCGTATCTGTCAAAGGTCCCAAAGGAGGATTCGGCCTGGCTCGGCCCCCGAAGGAAATCAGCCTGATGGAAGTCGTTTTCGCGGTTGACGGTGAAGATGGATTCACCCGTTGTGCGGTTGGCCTCGCCGAATGTTCGGATGACGCCCCATGCCCTCTCCATGACACATGGAAGCCCTTGAAAGAGGAAATTCTTGACTATATGTCGAGCAGGTCCCTAGCTGATCTGGCTAAGGCGATGATCGAAAAAAAACAACTGATAGATTCTGACTCCTAATAGATACCGGACAAAAAAGACCTAAAGGAGATATCTTTTTTCCTTGATTTAGTGAATTATTGGTATATGAATGGTAGTTTTTAGGGGGCCACTCTTAAAGATTACGACCAACAATTTACAATTTACAATTTCGATATGGCCGGCGGGAAGAAAGTTCTTGCCCCAGCGCCCCGACCAGGAGTGAGGAGAAAAATGCTTTCTTGGCTTCCTAGGAATGTGTCAACTTTCGGCGGAGACGTCGACTCCATCTTTACAATGATCTACTACATCGTCGGTATCTGGTTTATCGCCACTCAGGTTTTTCTCCTTTACTGCATCATCCGCTTCAGGCGCCGCGATGGGCAAAAATCCGACTACACGCCGGGCAACACCATGTCGCAGATGATGTGGATTCTCATCCCTTGCGCCCTGGTCCTCGTTCTCGATCTTTGGATCGATTTTCGGGGGGCCGATGTCTGGGCCAAGGTCAAGATCAACCAGCCGGCTTCCCAGGTGGTCGTTCGGCTGACCGCCAAGCAGTTCAACTGGATTTTCACCTATCCGGGCCCGGACGGAAAATTCGGAACCAAGGACGATAAGAAGTTCCAGAACGACATGCATGTGCCGGTGAACAAGGTCGTCCGGATCATTCTCACGGGCGAGGACGTCATCCACAGTTTCTTCGTGCCCGAGATGCGGCTCAAGCAGGATGTCGTTCCCGGCCGCGAGATTCCCGCATGGTTTGAGGCCACGCAGACAGGAAAATACGAGATCCCCTGCGCGGAGCTTTGCGGGACCGGGCACACGGGCATGAAAGGATTCCTCTACGTACACCCGGAGGCGGAGTACAAGAATTGGGTCGCCAAAAATTGGCCGGGTTCTTAAGGCTCCCGGGAGAGCCTGGAACCGTTTTTTTTAATGAACGCACGACTCGAACAAGAGGGAAAACATGAGCGGAACTGCCGCATCGATGCATGATGCCCACCATGAAGCGCCTACGAGCTTTGTGCGCAAATATGTATTCTCGACCGATCATAAAATGATCGCCAAACAGTATATTTTCATCGCTCTTTTCTGGGCGTTCGTAGGCGGTTTGCTCGCGTATATGTTTCGCTGGCAGCTGGCCTGGCCCGAGACCCCGGTCTGGGGATTTGGTTGGATATCCGAGGACGCCGATTTCATGCCCACCGGGAGAATCGGCCCCGAGGTGTATAACGCGCTGATCACCATGCACGGGACAATCATGGTTTTCTTCGTCGCGATGCCCCTTCTCCTGGCGTCGATGGGGAATTTCCTCATTCCCCTGATGGTCGGCGCGCGCGATATGGCCTTTCCCCGCCTGAACATGCTTTCGGTCTGGGTGTTGGCTACGGCGTCGCTCATTTTGTTGGCTTCGTTTTTCGTCGAAGGGGGGGCCGCCGCGGCCGGGTGGACGGGCTATCCGCCGCTATCCGCGAAGGTGGATTACACAGGCGTCATCTGGGGGATTGACCTGTGGCTCCTTGCGCTGGCGCTGGAGTTCGCCTCCTTTCTCATGGGCGGAATTAATTTCCTGGTGACCCCGTTCAACATGCGCACCCGGGGGATGTCGCTCTTCCGCATGCCGCTAATGATCTGGATGATCGTCATCGCCTCGGTCCTTTTCCTCCTCTCGGTAGGGCCCTTGATCGCGGGCGCCGTTTTTCTCCTGCTGGATCGCAACCTGGGGACGAGCTTTTTCCTCCCCGAGGGGGGAGGGGATCCATTGTTGTGGCAGCATCTGTTCTGGTTCTTCGGGCATCCCGAGGTGTACGTTATTTTCCTGCCCGCGCTCGGGGTGATGTTGGAGGTCATTTCGACCTTCTCCCGCAAGACGATCTACGGCTACCGGCCGATCATCTACGCCGTATTGACCGCCGGCGTGTTAAGCTTTGTCGTCTGGGCGCACCATCAGTTCATCTCCGGCCTGGACCCGCGGCTCGCCACCCCGTTCAGCATTACGACAATCCTGATATCGGTTCCCTTCGCCTTTGTCGTGTTTTCGTTGCTGGCGACCTTGTGGAAAAGTTCTATCCGTCTCGACACCCCTATGTGGTTCGCCATCGGTGGGCTGTCGATATTCGTTTTCGGCGGCGTGACCGGCATCTTCAACGGGTCCGCGACGGTGGACATCTTCATTCACGACACCCTTTTCGTCGTCGCCCATTTCCACAGCACTTTATTCAGCGCTGTTTTCCTGGGCGGGTTCTGTGCGATTTACTACTGGTATCCGAAGATGTTCGGCCGGGTGATGGACGAATTCTGGGGGAAGGTGCACTTCGCCGGAACCTACCTGGGCTTTCTGGCGGTTTTTGTTCCAATGCACCTTGTCGGCGTCGGCGGGATGGTGCGGCGCGTCGCCGACCATACGAAATACGATCTTTTCATACCTCTTCAGCCTTGGAACGAATGGATGACCGTCGCCGCGATTGTCCTCTTCCTGTTCCAGTTCGTCTTCGCGGTGAATTTCATCCGGAGTCTCTACTGGGGCAGGGAAGCGGGAGAGAACCCTTGGGGCGGGACGACGCTCGAGTGGACCACCCCCTCGCCGCCTCCTCACGGAAACTGGCCGGGGGCGATTCCCGAGGTGCACAACGCACCCTACGAGTATGGTGTTCCCGGCATCGACGGAGAATGGGTGAGTCAGGATCAACCCGCCCCGTGATTCCGGCGGCGGCGAATGCCCGGTTCTTTAATTCAAATTTTAGAGGGCAAGCGATGGTATTTGAACCGAAAGGGGGAAATGGAAGATGAGCGTGGAGTCCACCGCGAGTACGGATACGATGGAGGCTGGCGTTCCGGCGGCCAAGCTGGGAGTTTGGTGGTTCATCGCATCCGAAATCATGGTTTTCGGCGGGGTCCTCGCCTCGTTTATCCTTCTTCGGCTCACGGGGCCGGGATGGGCCGGGGATATCGAGCACAACAGCGTCCTCCTCGGGTCGATTAACACCCTTGTCCTCCTGACGAGCAGTTTCTCCATCGTCGAGGTTCTCGCGGCCAACAAGGCCGGCGACCTGGAGAAGTTCAAAAAGTACATGGGAATTACGATTGCCCTGGGCCTTTTGTTCATGGTCATCAAGGGGGTGGAGTACTCAATCCATATCCACGAGGGCCTTCTTCCGGACAAGTCCCTGTTCTGGGCTTTCTATTTCGGGATGACGGGATTGCACGGGCTGCACGTCCTGGCCGGAATCGTGGCGAACATTTCCCTGCTGGTGGTGGTATCCAAACCCGGGGGGCTCGCCCGCTACGGCCATCGGTCGGAGATGTGCGGACTTTACTGGCATTTCGTGGATGTGGTCTGGATTTTTCTCTTCCCCCTGCTTTATCTGGGCTGAGGGAGAAGGCATTCGGCGACACTGAAAAAATCTTCGGAGGAATTATGGCTGCTGCCGAGAACCATGGACCGAAAAACATCGTCATCTGGGCCTATCTGGTCATCCTCGCGCTCGTATCCGTGTTCGTGTCCTTAATTATTCCCTCTCCGGCCGATACTGTGGTTATCTTTGCCCTGGCGATCGCCAAGGCGGCTCTGGTCCTTATGTACTTCATGCATCTCCGGGTGGAGAATATCTTCATTCACTCCCTGTTTTTCGTCCCGCTGGCGCTGGTGGTCGTCATGTTCTTCGGTTTCATGCCCGACATAAACCACTGGCTCTACTAGGGAGTTCCAGGAAGTTCCGGTTTCGTCCTTCTGTCGTTGTGCCTGCTCCATCAACCTCGTTGCGCCCGCCGCCCCTTTCCCGTCCGAAAGGATAGGGATATATATCCGTGGGAAGGCCGCACCCAAAGAAAGCGGCCGAAGGAGGCGGGGCGATGGCGGAAATCGATTCTGTATTCAGGAAGGGCGGTCTTAAGCAGATGGCCGAACTCCTGACGAACCCGGCGCGCTGCGGAATCCACCTCTCCCGCGCTCGGATTCGCCAAATCGGCTTCGACATGGACCTGCGCTCGGGCGTCCAGTCGCGCTCAAGGATGTTGGAGAACCTGTTCCGCGAGGCTGGGGCCGAAGGGCGGGTGGAGGAGTTGCTCGAGAGAATCGAAGTCGAGACCGGCGCCTGGCAGGCCCGCTACAAGGAATGGGCCCGTTTCTGCCCGCCGGCCAAGTCCGCTTGGAAGGATTGGGGCGGCCGGGCCAGCCAGCTGCGCCGCTCGTTGCGCCGGGCCAGGAAGTGGGCACGAAAAATCGGGGACGAAGCGCCCGGGGCCGGTCTCCAGCCTCCCGGTTAGGCTCCCAGCCTTCCGGTTAGGCTCCCAGCCTTCCGGTTAGGCTCCCAGCCTCCTGGTTAGACTCCCAGCCTCCTGGTTAGGTCTTCTCTCCAAGGTTCATGCGTCCCCGCAGGAGTCAGGCGTTCCGCAATACATTTTCGATGTGTTTTCTGTCCTCGAGCGCGAACTCGCGGGTCCATTTCGAGAGCGCGCGGTAGAAATCCGTCTCAGCGTCTTCTTCCGTGCTTGCCGTGAGAAGAGGCATCCATCTCAACAGATGCGCGTCCATGAACCGGGCCGCGCCCGAGAGGCTCTCCGCGGCGAGGGGGCGGTCTTCACTCCGCCATGCGTTCTCCTCGCGGCCGGCGAGGTGGGCGAGAAACTCGAGTTCGGCGCTGATGTGATCCATGGCGACGAGGCCGCTGTGGTGCGAGCCGCCGCCTCGGCCTGGGCTGAATCCGCAGGAGCGGTAGAAATCGGTGACGCGGTCGGTGGCGCTCGAGTTCAGGTGGCCGCTCTCGTCTACCAGAGCGGCCTCGTAGGGAGGGCTAGAGAGCAGAAACAGGTTGGTGAAATCCACGCGCAGGGCTTTTTCGAAAGACGCTGTTCGCTCAGGCGTTTCCCGGGGGAAGAGAAAAGGGTAGTTGTCCGCCAGGAAGTCGATCAGCTTCGCGTCGGGCGGGTCGAGAAAAGCGGCGGCCTGGACCCGGTAGACTTTCTGGCGGAGGGCGGCCTGCTCGATCAACTCCTCGCCGCTGGGCAGCCTTCTTCCCAGTGCGTTCATTCGGTCATCTTGAAGGCACCGGGCTGGGGCTTATTGGGGCGGTTGAACCACAGGGGCCGTCTGAGGCCTCCGGGACCGGGCGCGGGGCGGGTTAGCTCGAGCCATTTTTTGTAGTGGGCGTAACTTTTCTCGGTGTCCACCTCGATGTCGCCGTATCGCTCGTGCGGGGCTGCCTTGTGGACCTTCACGGGTTGATGCCAGCAGTGCATCCCGCTCACGGGATCGGGGTTGACCGGGAAGGCGAGGTTCTGGTTCACCCCCACCTCTCGCCACCAGATGCGCGAGGTGTCGGGGTCCTCGCTCTCGAAGTGCTCGGCCCCGTGAATCTGGCGCATGGCGTAGCGGCCCTCCTCCTTCTCGTCGATTCGCACGAGCGAGGAGGCGATCCGGGGTGCCCCCATGGTTTGGGAGAGGCGCCAGCGCCCGAGGTGGTGGGCCATGGCGACGATGCCGGGCTTGAGGCCCTCGGTCGCCCAACAGCGGGTGACGTAGTGGCCGATCGGGGTCTCGACGCGGACCAGGCCGCCCGTCGCCACCCCGATTCGCCGGGCGTCGGAGGGATGGATCCACAGCGGATTATTGTGGGTGATCTCGTAGAGCCACTTCACGGCCGAGCGCGTGTGAATCAGGGTGGGCAGGCGGTAGTTGGGCAGCAGGTCGAACTCGTTGGCCGAGCGGTCCATATCGCGCCAGTAGACATGGGTCTTCACGTAGCGGGGTAGGGCCTGCTCGGGCCACTTCCATTCGGCCATGGTGGGGCTGTAAAACTCGAGCTTGCGCGAGGGCGTGCCAAAACCGGCCCGCGCCGCCCCCCGGCTCATGTTGCCCACCGCCTTGCCCTCCTTGCGGAGTGTCCCGCTCGCCTCGTCCACCTCAGCGCCCTCGAGGGCGTCCGGGGCCAGCTCACGCATGTGGACCTCGCAAACTTTGTCCTCGGGGGTGAATACCCCGTAGCGGCGCATGTATTCGAGCGGGGCCAGGCCCTCTTTTTCGGCCGCCTCGGGCAGGCCCGGCACGTTATTCTCGAACATGTAGCGATAGTACTCATCGACGGTGATCTTCTCGCCCGTCCGGTAGGGGCTCTCGAAGTAGCGCCGGATGCCCAGTTTCCCGTCCGGGTCGATGCGCCAGGAGAGCTCGATGTGGAGTTCGTCCTCCTCCCAAACCTCACCCGGGTTCGTCTCGCGGCTGTCGGCGATGGTCTCGCCGAGGCGTTCCCTGGCCGCGCGCATGACGGGCTGGCGGAGGCCCACCCAGCGGGCCGGGTGCGTTTCCTGGCTCTGGTTGTCGTGGCGCTCGGTGGCGATGCCCATCGGCAAGACGTAGTCGGCGAACCAGGCCGTCTCGTTCCAGGTCGGAGTCAGCGCGACGTGGCAGCCCATCCGGTCGTGGTTCTTGAGCATCTCGATCCACATGAAACCGTCCGGGTTCGTCCACACCGGGTTGTAGACCCGGGTGAAGTAGGTATCCACCTTATGGCCCTTCTCGCGCATGAGGTGGGGCATCAAAAAACTCATCTCGTAGTGGGCCAGGGGATACTCGGGCGGGTAGAGCAGCTCGTTCCACTCCCCAGGGCCCGGCGCCGGGTTCGGGTGGGCCGGGGCGAACTTGTGCCAGCCCGCCAGGTGGGTGCCCCCCACCGTGCCCACCGCCCCCGTCAGGGAGGGCAGCAGATGGAGGCATCGGGCGATCTGCCAGCCGTGGAGGTTGCCCGTCGCCGCCGCGCGCCAGACGTGAACGCTCAGCCGGCTGCCCGCCCGAGCCACGGCCTGGGCCGCCTCGGCGATCCGGTCGGCAGCGACGCCCGTCTCCTCGGCCGCATAGGCGAAGGTGAACTCGGCGTATTCTTCCTTCATCCGTGTGACGAAATTCTCAAAGGTGGCCACATCGCCCGGATGGAGCGCCGCCATGTACTCGCCCCAGTTGAACCACTCCTCGACGAACTCGGCGTCGAACTGCCCGGTCTCGAGCAGGTGGCGCGCGAAGGCCAGCAGGATCGCCGATTCGGTCCCGCTGTAGGCCGGCAGCCAGTGGTCCGCCTTCGCCGCCGTGTTCGATAGCCTCGGGTCGATCACGATGAGTTGCGCGCCCGCCGAGTGGGCCTCGATGATCCGCTGGGCCGAGGGGTTGTAGTAATGGCCCGTGTCGAGGTGGCTCGAGATCAGCAGAATGGTCTCGGCGTTCGTGAAATCCGGCGAGGGGCGGTCCCCCCCGTTCCAGAGCACCTGGCCGATGCGTGCCGAGGAGCTGCACACGTTGGTGTGGCTGTTGTGTCCGTCCACCCCCCACGAGGCCAGGGTGTGGAACATGAAGCCGTCCTCGCCCGGGCGCCCTACGTGGTAGACGATCTCGTTGCGGCGCTCTTCGATGATGGCCTTACGGATTCGCCCGGCGATGTCGTCGAGCGCCTCGTCCCAGCTCACCCGCTCCCACTTGCCCTCGCCCCGCTCGCCTGCCCGTTTCATCGGGTACAGAATCCGGTCCGGGTCGTAGATCTGGTTTACCGTCACCCAGCCCTTCGCGCAGTTGCGCCCCCGCGAGGCCGGGTGAAGGGGGTTGCCCTCGATCTTGCGGATCTTCAGGTCGTCCTTGTCCACGTAGGCCAAAAGCCCGCAGCCGGCCTCGCAGTTGAAGCACAGCGTCGGAACCAGCATGTAGTTGCGCCGCACCTTATCGGGCCAGTGTGTGCTCTCGTACTCGTGCCAATCGTCCCACTTCTCCGGAGAGGGGTAGGAGACGAGCGGGCCGTTCGCGCGTATATGGTTCTCCTGGCCAGCCGGCGCCGAGGGAGCCCCGGCGGTCAGCAAGTCCGGCCGACCGAGAGATGCGATGTCCCGCGCTCCCCGGGCCGACTGAAGATGAGGCGCTGCCATTGAGCGATTCTCCTTATTTCTCTTATGAAAGGGGGACGGCCTGACCGGCCTTCACCCAAACTCTATCCCAGTAATAAGCTCCGGCCACGGCGAGTATCGCCGCCGTGAGGGCGCCCATGCCGCCCACGCCGCACCACCAGATCAAAATGACCGGAACGGCGCAGCCCATCGCAATCGCTCCGCCCCAGAATTCGTTTTTGAGCGGGCCGTCGACCAGAAGCGCCACCGCACGCTCGAGGGCGGCCGGGCCCGTGCGGTGGGCGAGGGTCGAGAAAATCAGGATCGCCAGGTGGACCAGGAGCGCTCCCGTCAGCACCGATCCCAAGAATAGGAGGGCTGGAATTTTGTCGGCGACAGGGAAGATGGTGGTGAAGAAGATGAGGCCTGCCGCCCCCTTCACCACCGTCTGGGCGGCGATGTCCACGGTGTTCTCGCTGCCCCGCCACAGATCCCGCGCCGCCGCCTGGGCGAAGAAAAATCCGGTGTAGATCGAGGTCAGCGCCGCCGCCGCCAGCGTGGGCCAGAGGAGCGTCTCCAGCGCCCCACGCGAGCCCGCCAGCGCCCCCAGGACCCATAAAGCCGTGAGTACCCCGTCGAGCGCGATAAAATACGTGCCCAACGACATCCAACTGCCCCAGTTGGGACGGATGAGGATGTAGTAGAACCGCTCGGGGCGCTTCAGATCGGTGACGAGGAGCGCGCCGGTCGCCGCGAGAAGTATCCCGCTCAGGATCGGCGCCC
>NYYB01000108.1 GCA_002685755.1 Nitrospinota bacterium | reverse complement strand
CTCCGATAGGTCGTGGGCCGAATTCAGCAGGCCCGAGGCGATGGCGCTCCGGCAAAGGCCCTGGACGGCCGCCTCGGCCTCGAAGGATATCGCGGGGGGGCTCCCTCCCTCCCGGCCCGAGAGCGTCCAGACGTACTCGTGGGCGCCTCCTTCGGGCATCGGAGCTTCGCCGGCCGGATAAAGAAGCGCGACGACATCCCCCTCGCGGCGGAAGCCCGAGCCGGTGTGATTTTCCGAATCCTCGAGGAGGCCCACCATTCCAACGATTGGGGTGGGGTAGATGTCCACCCCGTGGGTTTCGTTATAGAAGCTGACGTTTCCGCTAACGACCGGGACGCCCAGCGCACGGCAGGCCTCGGACATCCCCTCGATGGCGGCCGAGAACTGGGCCATCACGGCGGGCCTCTCGGGGTTGCCGAAGTTGAGGCAGTTCGTCATCGCCAGCGGGGTGGCGCCGGTGCAGCTGAGGTTCCGCGCCGCCTCGGCCACCGCGAGCATCCCTCCGGCATGAGGGTCGAGCATGCAGTAGCGCGCGCTGCCGTCGGTCGTGATGGCGAGGGACTTGTCCGTGCCCTTGACCCTGAGCAGAGCCGCGTCCCCGCCCGGCGGCGCCAGCGTGTTAGTGCGCACCATATAGTCGTATTGCCGCCATATCGGCGTTTTCCGCCCCAGATTCGGGTGGGCCATCAGGGTGAGGAGTGAGGCGCCCAGATCGATTTCATCCCGGAGCGTCTCGAGCGGGTCGGTCGCCGGTAGCTCGCGCTCGGATTTCATCTCCCTCTCGTAGACCGGAGCCTCGTCCGTCAGGAGACCGATGGGAAGGTAGGCGTAGGAGCGGCCGCCGGCCTCCACGCGGAGGCGCCCGTCGTCCGTCACCTCGCCCACGACCGCCATCGGCAGGTCCCAGCGCTCGAAAATCTCGCGGACCTCGGCTTCGTGGCCCCGCTCTGCGACGAGGAGCATTCGCTCCTGGCTCTCCGAGAGCATGAATTCGTAGGGTGTCATCCCCTCCTCGCGGGCGGGCGCATCGTCAAGCCGGAGGACGAGGCCCGTCCCGGCCCGGCCGGCCATCTCCACCCCCGAACTCGTCAGGCCCGCCGCTCCCATGTCCTGAATCCCGACGACGGCGCCCCGGTCCATCAACTCGAGGCAGGCCTCGAGGAGGAGTTTTTCCCTGAACGGGTCGCCCACCTGGACTGTCGGCCGCTTTTCGGAGGCGGATTCATCGAAGCCGACCGAGGCCATCGAGGCGCCGTGGATGCCGTCCCTTCCCGTGGGGGCGCCGACATGGATCACCGGATTGCCCACCCCGGCCGCCTCGCCGAGGAAGATATTATCGGCCTTCATGATTCCCACGCACATCACGTTGACCAGGATGTTCCCGTTGTAGCAGGGGTGAAAATAGGTTTCCCCGCCCACCGTGGGGACTCCCATGCAGTTCCCGTAGCCGGCGATTCCGGAGACGACGCCGTTCACGAGGTAGGGGGTGCGTTCGTGGTCCCGGGCGCCGAAACGGAGGCTGTCGAGGAGTGCGATTGGCCGGGCGCCCATCGTGAAAATGTCGCGGAGAATCCCCCCAACCCCGGTGGCCGCCCCCTGATAGGGTTCGATGAAGGAAGGGTGGTTATGACTCTCCATCTTGAAGGCCACGGCCAGTCCGCCGCCGATGTCCACGACTCCGGCGTTCTCCCCGGGCCCCTGGAGGACGCGGGGGCCCTCGGTGGGGAATTTTTTCAGATGGACGCGGCTGCTTTTATAGGAGCAGTGTTCGTTCCACATGGCTGAGAAGATGCCAAGCTCGGTCATGGTGGGCTTGCGGCCGAGGGTCTTGAGGATGCGTTCCCACTCCTCCGCCGAGAGCCCGTGCTCAAGAGCAATCGCGAGGTGGGTTTCGGGCTCGGCGGCGGCCGGCGTCATGACACCGCCCCGGCCAGTACGGATGAAAAAACCCGGAGGCCGTCGTCGCCCCCGAGGGCCGCCTCGCTGGCGCGCTCGGGATGGGGCATCAGGCCCACGACGTTGCTGCCCTGATTGCAGACGCCGGCGATATGGCCGAGCGAGCCGTTGGGGTTGGCCGTGCTCTCGAGGCTTCCCTCGGAGTCGCAGTATTTAAAGACGATTTGATCGTTGTCCTCGAGCGCCGCCAGTGTGTCCGGATCGCAGAAGTAGTTTCCCTCGCCGTGCGCGATCGGCATCCGGAGCGTTTCGCCCGCCGGAATATCCCTCGTGAAGGGGGTTCTCGGCGTCTCGCACCGGACGTGGACATCTTCGCAGATGAATCGCAGGGAGGCGTTTCGGTGCAGAGCGCCCGGGAGGAGCCCCGCCTCGGTGAGAATTTGAAAGCCGTTGCAAATTCCGATGACCGGGCGGCCCGCGTTCGCGTGGGCGGCGACGGCTTTCATGATGGGAGAAAAGCGCGAAATCGCCCCCGCCCGAAGATAATCCCCGTAACTAAAGCCGCCGGGGACGATGACGACCTCAGCGTCCCCGAGATCGGAATCCTTGTGCCAGACGAGGGAGGTGGGTTGGCCAAGGACGGCGCCGGCGGCGTGGTGGCAGTCGTGATCGCAATTCGATCCTGGAAAAACGATGACAGCGAAATTCATCGCTCGTCCGGCGCGACAGGCGCGTCCGGTGCGCCGGGCAATTCGATCCGGAAGTCCTCGATGACCGGATTGGCCAGAAGGTCCCGGCACATTTTCTCGGCCCGGGCTTCCATGTCTTCCGGCGGAGAGTCAGAAAGTTCGATTTCGATGTACTTTCCGACGCGCACATCGCCCACGCCCTCGAATCCGAGTGAGGCGAGGGCGCCCTTGACCGCCTGCCCCTGGGGGTCGAGTACGCCGTTTTTGTAAGTGATGTAAATGAGCGCCTTAGCCAAGCTTCGCTCCGGGTGGTTCATCTGGCTCCGGCCCGGTTCGGGCCAAAGCGGAAAGCGGATTGTGTGTTTAGGTTAACAGCCGGCGATGCCGCCGCGGGTCAGGAGGTCACAAGCCGGTCCACCTCGGCGTATGTGGCCTCGATGTTCCCGAGGTCGCGGCGGAACCTGTCTTTGTCCATTTTACGGCCGGTGCCCTTTTCCCAGAGCCGGCAGCCGTCAGGGGTGATCTCGTCGGCGAGGATCATCTTCCCGCCCTCGGCGGCGCAGCGGCCGAATTCGAGCTTGAAATCGATCAGGTCGACGTTCCGGGCCGCGAAAAATTTCATGAGGATATCGTTCACCTTGAGGGCATACTCCCGCGCCTGGGCCATTTCCTCCCGGGTGCCCAGATCGAAGGCTGAAGCCGTGTCCTCGTTGATGAGTGGATCGTCGAGCGCATCATTTTTAAGGTGCAAATCGATGATTGGATGAGGGAGCCGCTTCCCCTCCTCGACGCCCATCCGCTTGGCGAGGTTGCCCGCGATAACATTTCTGAGGACGATCTCGACCATGATGATATCGACCCGCTTCACAAGCATCTCCCGCTCGGAGAGGTTTTTGACGAAGTGGGTGGGGATGCCGTTGGCCTCGACTTCCTGAAAAAGCCGGGTGGATATCCGGTTGTTGAAGATGCCCTTGGATTCGATGGACCCCAGCTTCTTGGCGTTAAAGGCGCTCGCGTCATCCTTGAAATACTGTATGAGGTAAGCGGGATCATCGGTTTCGTAGAGTATCTTGGCCTTGCCTTCGTACACCTGGTTTCGCCGTTCCATTTTCATCGCTCCAGTTTCCGGGGCCTGCCGGGTGCGCCAACGAGGGGCGATCCTACCATAGAGAAGCCCCGGTGAGATCACTTGAAATGAGGTCCGAACACGCGCTCGAATATCGCATCAATGTTTTTGAAGTGCGCTTCCAGATCAAAGCAATTGGCGAAGGATTCCTCCCCCAGGACGCCGCCGACGCCGGGGTCGGCGGCTAGTTTCGCCCGAAATCCGCCGGTCCCCTCGGCCCAGGCCTCCATGGCGGGGCCCTGAACCCGCCCGTAAGCCTCCTCGCGGGTGAGCCCCGTCCGCACGAGGGCGAGCATGACGTGCTCGCTCGAAAGCAGGTCGCCCGAGCGGGCGAGGTTCTCCTTCATGCGCTCCGGGTAGATCACCCACTTGTCCATCAGATCGTTGAGTTTGTGCAGCATATAGTCGATGAGAATGATGCTGTCGGGCAATATGACCCGCTCGACCGAAGAATGGCTGATGTCCCTCTCGTGCCACAGGGGAACGTTCTGGAGGGCGGCCATCGCGTTCGACTGAACCAGGCGGCTGAGCCCGGAGAGTTGCTCTGAGACGACCGGATTGCGCTTGTGTGGCATGGAAGAGCTTCCCTTCTGGCCCGGGCTGAAAAATTCCTCGGCCTCGCCGACCTCGGTGCGCTGGAGGTGGCGCACCTCGGTCGCCACGCGGGCGATGCTCGCCGCGATGAGCGCAAGGGCCGTCATGTATTCCGCGTGGCGGTCGCGCTGGATGATCTGGGAGCTCACCGGGTCCACCTGGAGGCCCAGGCGGCGGCAGATGGCTTCCTCCACATCGGGCGGGATGTGGGGGCAGGCGCCAACGGCCCCGGATATCTGGCCCACCCGGACGGCCTCCCGCGCGCTTTTCATTCTTTCCTCGGCTCGTTCGAACTCGGTGAACCAGCCGGCGATTTTGAGGCCCAGAGTGGTCGGCTCGGCGTGGATTCCGTGCGATCGGCCCGCGATGGCGGTGCGGCGGTGCTCGAGGGCGCGCCGCCTGAGGGTGTCCTGGAACTCCGAGAGGGCGTCGATGATGAGCCCGGCCGCCGAGACCAGCTGAAGGGCGAGCCCGGTGTCGAGTACATCGCTGCTCGTCAGGCCCAGGTGGATGAAGCGGGAGGCGGGCCCCACGTTTTCCGCGACGTTCGTGAGGAAGGCGATAACGTCGTGTTTTGTCACCCGCTCGATCTCGCGGATGCGTCCGGGGTCGAAAGTCGATTTCGTGCGGATCGCCTCGATGGCGTCGGCGGGTATCTCGCCGCGGGCGGCGAGTTCCTCGCACACGGCGATTTCGACATCGACCATGCGCTGGAACTTTTCTTTTTCCTCCCAAATTCGGCCCATTTGGGGCCGGGTGTAGCGCGGAATCACGGCTGGTCCTCCCCGTTGTCCTGACCAAAAGAGAATTGCCCGGCCGACCCGAAAAGAGGGGTCGGCTCGAGTTGCGACGCCACATGGAGCAAAGCCATGGAGGGGCGGCTCAGCAGACTGGAGGCGCCGGCGAGAGCCCCGCGGGCTTCGTGGACAATAATTTCCTTTTCGTTGTTTTCCTGGCTCATATGGGCGCAAATCACCCATTCGAGATCCGGGGATGCGACCTCTCCGAGAAGGCCGGCCGCGTCCCTGTTGTTCAAATGGCCCAGTTTCCCGCGGATGCGCTGCTTGATCGGCCAAGGGTAGGGTCCGTCCAAAAGCATCGGCAGGTCGTGGTTGAATTCGAGGACGAGTCCCTGAATGCCTGCCAGGCGCGATCGGACGAGTTGTGTGACGAATCCCATGTCGGTTGCGATTCCAACGTGATAGCCCTGGCTTGATTTTACGGTGAGTCCGAACGGGTCGGCCGCGTCGTGCGGGATGCTGAAGGGTTCGAGCCAGATGTCGCCGATTTCGAAAGGAACCCCGATTTCGACGGCCCCCCAGTGGGGAAGGGCGCCAAGGCTGGCTTTTCCCGCTTCGAGGGTCCCTTCGTTCGTCCAGACAGGCAGTCCCCAGCGCCTGGCCATCGGACCTACCCCGCGAATGTGATCGGAGTGCTCGTGGGTCAGGACGATCCCCAGCAGCTCGGAGGGCGAAACACCGACCTTTGCGAGGCGGGCGGTGGTTTCCTTCGCGCTAAGACCGGCGTCGATCAAGAGCACCGAATCAGCCGATCGAACGAGGACCGAGTTCCCCTGGCTGCCGCTTCCGAGTAGAGCGATTTCCAAAGGCTTGGTTTCCTTCGAGGGGCGGTGGAGCGGATCGTTTGAGTTTGTTTGCCGCGTTGCTCGCCTGGGATATACGGCCCTCAGGTGCCCTGGGTCAACATCACTTCCTTCAGGCGCTTCCAGTAGCGCTCCGCACCCTCTTCGAGAGGCGTGAAGGAGGCGCCGTAGCCGCTTTCCGTTAGCTTATCCATCCTCGCCTCGGTGAAGTACTGATACCGCGGGCGAATTTGAGCGGGAGTGTCGATAAATCTGATCCGGGGCTCCCAGTCCATCGCGGCGAAGACCGCGTTGGCGAGGTCGAGAAATGTGCGCGCCCGGCCGGTCCCCAAGTTGTATATGCCATCTGGCAGCCCATTTCGCCAGGTGTGCGCGAGGGCGTCCACCACGTCCTCGACGTGGATGAAATCGCGGCGTTGATGACCGTCGGCGATCCCCTCCCTGTGGGAGCGGAAGAGGCGGACCTCGCCCTGCTCGAGAATCTGAACGAAGGCCTGATATAGCACACTCGACATTTTTTTCTTATGCGCCTCGCCGAATCCGTAGACATTGAAAAACCGGAATCCGGCCCAGGCCGGGGGAGGGGTCTTTGATCCTTCGTTCAGCGCCCAGATATCGAAGCGGCGCTTCGATTCCCCGTAGGGGTTGAGGGAGGTGAGCGCCTCGGGCGGGGTCCGGTCGTCGTAGCCCTTCGAGCCGTCCCCGTAGACGGCGGCGCTGCTCGCGTAAAGGAAGGGGGCGCCGAGCCTGGCGGCGGCCTCCCAGAGGCGGCGCGAGTAGTCCGTGTTCGTGCGCTCGAGTAGCGTCTCGTTGTACTCGGTCGTGTCGGTGCAAGCGCCCAGGTGGATGATTCCCGAAATGCGGGGCGAATCTCGGAGCCAGTCCATGAGCTCCCCCGTTTCGATGATGAGCTCGGGAGCCCCTTCGCGGTGGATGGCCGCGATCTCGGGCCGGTCGTCGAAGTGGCGCCGCTCGTCCACGGCGACGACCTTTTCGCCCTCGCCGGCCAGCCGCGAAGCCAGCCGCGCCCCGATGAAGCCCGCTGCGCCGGTAACGACGACCGGGTCGCGGGTAGCGTTGGCCGGGGCGTCAGCGTTATTTTCGGGAGTCATGCCTGGTACTTATCCCCGCTGTAGCGTTCGATTATGGTGTTGACGATGCGGGTGGTCGAAACGCCGTCCACGAAGGGGAGCACTTCGACGCGGCCCCCGCTGGATTCCACCTGTTCGCGGCCGACGACATCCTCGGGCGCGTAGTCGCCGCCCTTCACCAGAATGTCGGGCCGAACCGCCCGGATCAACTCCTCGGGGGTGTCCTCCGGGAAGAATACGACGTAATCCACGCACCCGAGAGCGGCCAGCAGTTGGGCCCTTTGCCGCTCTTCGATCAGGGGGCGTCCCTCGCCCTTCACCCGCCGGACGGAGGCGTCGTCGTTCAGGCCGATGACCAGGATATCTCCCAGCTCCTTCGCCTGCTGAAGATACTGGATGTGTCCCACATGCATGAGGTCGAAGCAACCATTCGTGACTACCACTTCGCGGCCCCTGGCCCGATCCGTCTGAAGGCGTTTTTCGAGGCCCGGGCGGCTGAAAATTTTCTGTTTGCCCTCGCCCGAGAGGGCGGACTCGAGCTCCCCCGGGTCAAGCGGAGCCGCGCCTACCTTTCCGACGACGATTCCCGCACCCAGATTGGCAATCCGGGCGGCGTCGGCGGCGGGGATTTCCTGAACCAGGGCGAGACCGAAAAGAGCCGCCGCCGTGTCGCCCGCTCCCGTCACATCGTAGACCTCGAGCGCGTTTGAGGCCTCGCTTGAGAGACGGCCCTCCTTGCCGTAGAGAGTCATCCCCCCCGCACCCCTGGTTACGAGGATAAACTCGGGCGCTAGCTCCTCGTACATCGCCCGCGCGGCGCGGTCGATGGCCTCCTCGCTGTCGAGGGTGACGCCCGTCGCCTGCGCCACCTCGGCAAGGTTGGGGGTAAGGGCCGTGACTCCCCGGTACTTCGTGTAATCGGCCCCCTTGGGATCGGTGATAACCGGCAGACCGCGCTCGCCCGCGGCCGCGACGAGTTTTTCCATGAACGCCGGCGTGAGGGCTCCCTTGAGGTAGTCCGAGCAGATAACCCCCGCGGCGGCGCCCAGGGCCTCGGGGAGCTGGGCGGACATCTCTTTTTCAGCTTCGGGGGAATGAGGCGGCGCCTCCTCGCGGTCCACCCGGAGTATCTGCTGATTTCTTCCGATGAACCGGGTTTTCGATACCGTCGGCCGTCCCGGATGCCGCCGAATGAGCCCCACGTCCATCCCCGCTTGCCTGGCCAGCGCTTCGAGGCGGTCGCCCTCCTCGTCTTCCCCGAGCAGGCCCATCAGGCGGACAGAGCAGCCCAGGGAGGCGAGATTTTGAGCCACGTTGGCCGCCCCGCCGAGGGTCTCCTCCTCCCGCTCCCACCTGAGAACCTGGACGGGCGCCTCTGGCGAAATGCGGTCGACCTCCCCCCAAACATACCGATCGAGGATCAAGTCCCCCGCTACGAGAATTTCGGGATTTCCCCCGATCAGGCGGGAGAGTAAATCGTTCATTATTCGGGACCCTCGCAAAAAAGGGCATCAATCTTGTGGCACATATAGTGGATGGCCGCTTCCTGGGCCTCCTGGATAAAATCGGTTTCCTCCGAGGGAACTATCGCAGCGATATCTGCCGCCTCGGCGGCGGGCCCGCCCGTCTTTCCCGACAAGACCGCGGAGTCGATACCCAGCTCCCGCGCCCTCTTGAAAGCTGGAACCAGGCTTCCCGATTTTCCGCTCGTGGTCAGTCCCAGGGCGAGATCGCCCGTCCGCCCCAAGGCCTCTATTTGACGGGAGAAGATACTCAGGTAGTTATAATCGTTTCCGATGGCGGTGAGCGCGCTCGTATCCGTAGTGAGAGAGATGGCCGAAAGAGGGCGCCGCTCGCCGAGAAAACGACCGACCAACTCTCCCGAGAAGTGGGTGGCCAGGGCGGCGCTTCCCCCGTTGCCGAAGACGAGAATTTTCCCGCCCGACTCGAGGCAGCGAAGGACGGCGGCCGTTATCGCCTCGACCTGGGCGGGAAAGGGGCTGCTCGAAGTGGCTTCGAATTTTTGGGCGCGGTCCGCCAGGAACTCGTCGGCGGAAAGTTTCACTCGGCACCTCGCAACCTGGCCAACCGGCCGGCATTGGCTATGAGCGGAAATGGTGTTGGCGCGGGCGGCAGTGGGCAATCTAGCCGATCTTCAATTCTCATTTCAAGGTGGGCCAATCTTCTTCGTCGTAGCTGAAATACCCCTGGCGGCCCACGATAACATGGTCCAAAAGCGGAATCCCCACAATCCGGCCCGATTCGCGGAGACGCGCGGTCAGGGCGTGGTCCTCGGGAGAGGGGGATGGATCTCCGCTGGGGTGATTGTGGCCACAGACGAAGGCCGCCGCCTTTTCGCGGATCGCATCGGTATACACCTCGCGCGGGTCAACGGCTGTCCCGGACAAAGTGCCCCGCGAGACAGTTACTTCCCGCATCAGGCGGTGTTTTGTGTCGAGGAGGAGAACCCGGAATTCCTCATGCGCAAGGCTCGCCATTGCCGGCGAGAGAAACCGGTGGACATCCGACCCACAGTGAAGCGTAGTTTTATTAATCTCATCGTTTCGCCCGGTCCTCCAGGAGATTTCAAGGGCGGCCTTGACCTGGGCGGCCTTAGCGGGACCCATTCCTTTTAGCTCGGTAAGCTCGGGGACCGAGGCGCGATCAATTCCCTCGAACCCGCCGAACCTATCGATCAACTGAATAGCGAGGTCGAGGGCTGATATCCCCTGATCTCCCGTTCTAAGGAGAATGGCCAGAAGTTGGGCGTCGCTGACGGCGTCTCCGCCCCTTTCGAGGAGCCGCTCTCGGGGCCGCTCGGAATCGGGCCAGAATTTGATGGAGAGCCCTCTCGTCAAGAGGCGCTCCCTTCTCTTTGATCGAGGCGCCGGCGAAAGTCCGAAATGGTGTTGCGAATGCCCTCATCCAGCGTTGTTTTGGGTTCCCAGGCGAGGAGTTCCTTGGCGCGCTGGATATCGGGTTTGCGGATTTTGGGGTCGTCAACTGGAAGCGGATGAAATTCTATGGGAGCCGAGGAGCCTGTAATCTCCTTGATTCGCTCTGCAAGCTCTAGAATGGTCATCTCCACCGGGTTGCCGATGTTCACGGGTTCGGTCAGGTCGCTGTCCATCAAAAGAAGCAGGCCCCGCACCAGGTCCGAGACGTAGCAAAAACTCCGGGTCTGGGACCCGTCCCCGAAAATCGTCATCGGTTCGTCACGCAACGCCTGGCACAGGAAGGCGGGAATAGCGCGTCCGTCCATGAGCCGCATCCGGGGCCCGTAGGTGTTGAATATCCGGGCAATGTGGGTACCTACGCCGTGGGCGCGATGGTAGGCCATCGTCATGGCCTCGGCGAATCGTTTTCCCTCGTCGTAGACCCCGCGCGGGCCGATTGGGTTGACGTTTCCCCAATACGACTCGGGCTGGGGGTGGATCTCGGGATTGCCGTAAACCTCGGAAGTGGAGGCGAGCAAAAACCGGGCGTCCTTCGCGAGGGCGAGGCCGAGGGCGTTGTGGGTGCCGAGCGCTCCGACCTTCAGGGTCTGAATGGGGTACTTGAGATAATCAATCGGGCTGGCGGGGCTGGCCAGGTGAAATATTGCGTCCACGGGTCCGTCCACTTGAATATGATTGCTCATGTTGTGCTCAATGAGAGTGAGCAGCTCGCCGCGGAGCGCCAGAAGATCATCGTAATGGGCCCGTCTCCCGGTGAGGAAATTATCCACGCAAACGACTTCATCGCCGCGGTCCAGGAGTGCATCGCATAGGTGTGAGCCGATGAAGCCCGCGCCGCCCGTTACGACAATTCTCATGGAAACCTTTCTTCTTGGTGGACCGCCTTGTTGATAGGGCAATGAAACCTAATTCCGGTCCTGTGAGCTTCCCGAAATTCCGGATATTAGGGGAATCGAAACCATCCTATTTGTCCGGCGAAGGCTCGGTGAATTGATATGGGGTAAGTGGTCCTCTCTCGAAGAATCGGCCATATTTGTAGACTTTCTGGCGGCGCTTGAATGTTGGGGCTCTTTCGCCCTCTAAAAGTCCTCGCATGGTGAAGGTGAAAAATACCT
>NYYB01000107.1 GCA_002685755.1 Nitrospinota bacterium | reverse complement strand
GATTTTGGCGAAGGCGGCGAGGTCGGGGGTCACGCCGGAATGGGCCTGCGCACCGCCGGGGGAGACCCTGAAGCCGGTGACCACCTCGTCGAAGATGAGCAGCGCCCCGGCCTTTCGCGTCTCCTCGCGCAGACCCTCCAGAAAACCCGGTGTGAGGGGCACGGTCCCGAAGTGGGGGCCCGTGGGCTCGAGGATGAGCGCGGCGATCTCTCCCCCGGCGAGGGCGGATCGCACCGCCCCCATATCGTTCGTCGGGCACACCTCCACCGCATCGACGGCGCCCGAGAGCTGCCCCGCCTCGGGCTCGGCGGTGTAGGGCGCGTGTACGCCGATCTCGAGGCCCTCGTGCCAGCCGTGGAAGTGTCCGGCGAACTTGATCGCGCGCGCGCGCCCGGTGAAGGCCCGCGCGAGGCGCAGGGCCATGTGGGTGGCCTCGGTGCCGGTGCCGGTGAAGCGGACGCGCTCGGCGCAGGGAACCAGGCGGCAGACCCACTCGCCCCACTCGACCTCGGCGGCGTGGGAGGCGCCGTAGTGGGTGCCGCGCAGGGCCTGGTCGCGGACGGCGTCCCGGACGTGCGGCGGGTTATGGCCGAAGAGGAGGGCGCCGTGGCCCATCCAGTAGTCGATGTAGCGGTTTCCGTCGGCGTCCCATTTGAGGACGCCCTCGGCCCGTTCGACGTAGATCGGGAAGGGCCGCATCCGGCGGCTGTCGTGGGTGACGCCGTCCGGGAAGATGTTCCGGGCGCGCTCGAAAAGAGCGCGCGAGGCGGGCAGGGCTTCGGTGTAGCTGTCCTCAAGGCCCGAGGAGGAGGTGGATTCCGGCATGTCGCTCTCCGTTGTTCGGTTCTTGGTCGAGTCCGTCTCAGCCCAGGTGCTTGAAGACTTCACTCATGACGTTCATTCCGCGTTCGATCTCATCGAGGCTGACCGAGTAGGTGAAACGAATGTGGCTCTCGCCCGCCGCGCCGAATTCCGAGCCGCTCCGGATGTTCACCCCCGACTCGAAGGCGCGTTTGAACACTTCCTTAGAGGAGATCGGAAACTCGTAGCGGCACCAGAGATAGAAGCCGCCTTGGGGGACGAGTGGGATCATCCCGGGGATGTTCTCGGCCATGCGGTGCATCAGGCTGCCGCGCCTGAAGTACTCCTCCGCCATGTCGGCGACGCATTGCTGGGAGCCGTTCAGGGCGGCGGCCCCGGCGCGCTGGACGAAGGAGCAGATCGGGCCGTTGATCGAGCGGTGCACCCCGAATAGAAGGGAGGTCAGACCCGGCGGCGTGACGATGTGGCCCAAACGCCAGCCGGTCATCGAATAGGTCTTCGAAAACGTATCGAGAAGGAAGAGGCGCTCCTTGTGCTCGGTGAAGGAGAGCAGGGGGGTGTGTTCGTAGCCCGGCTGGAGGATTTTCGCGTAGGCCTCGTCCGAAATCAGGAGAAGATCCTTTTCGGCGCAGAGCTCGACGAGGGCCTTGATGTCCTCGCGTTTGTAGACGACCCCGGTCGGATTGTTGGGGTTGCAGAACAGGACGAGCCGCGTTTTGTCGGTGATCGCCGCGCGGACTGCCTCGACGTCGAGGTGATATTCCGCGTTGTGGGGGACGAGGACGGGCCGGGCGCCGAGCAGGCGGACGACGTGGAGGTAGAGGGAGTACGTCGGGTCCATGAAGATGGCCTCGTCGCCCGGATCGAGAAACGCGGTCATCAGGGTGTAGATTCCCGAGCTGGCGCCGTTGGTGGCGAAAACCTCGTCGGGGGTGTATTCGGCTCCCGTGTCACGGCGGATGGCGCCGCAGACGGCCCGGAGGAACTCGGGGTCGCCGTAGCCGGGAGCGTAGTAGGTGAGGCCCTCGTCGAGGGCGTCCTTGGCGGCCTGGCGTATATGCTCCGGGGTGGGGAAGTTGGGCGTACCGCTGTCGAGGCGGATCATGCCCTCGGGCCGCTGGGTGGTCATGTGTTTCGCCCGCTCCCCGCCGGCGACGCTCTGGACGTATTGCGAAATATGGACCATGAAAAAAAGCTCCGGGTAGAAGGAATGAAAGAAACGACGGAGGCGATTATACAGGCGGATGGACCCTTTTATCCCGCGCCCGGAGTTTCTTTACGGTAATTTTATTGTCTGGATAATATCTATATATTCAAAAAGTTACAATGACCGACGCGGCCGAGCGGAATATTAGCTCCGAGATCCGAAAATGAAATCGCCCCTCCCTTTGTTAGGATGAATGAAGCGGGCCGCCGGCTCCGCAAGCCTCGCAGGCTCGGGAGGTTGAGTGAGGCGGACTGCCGGCCCCGCCGCCGGACCACAACGCGGAGGCCATTTTCAATATCGGGAGCGGTGATGAAAAGAGTATTGACCACGGGTATCGGCGGGGGCTTCGTCGGCGCTCTCATCTTCTGGCTCTATCAGGTGAATTTTCAGGGAGCGACGATCCCGGCGTTCATCGGAGCGCAAATCGTCTTGCAGGGGAAATACGCCCTCTCGCCCGGCTGGGTCGGGTGGGGCGTTCACCTATGGGTGAGCCTGTCCTATGCCTTTCTCTTTGCCCTCATCGTCCGGTTTCTCCTGCCGCGCCGGTTCACCCTCAACCGCACGCTGGCGTTTGCCCTGGCGCTAGCGCTGGGTTGGATCACGACCCTCATCGCGGCGCCCGCCATCCAGATCACCATCACCCTTCTCGCGGGCAAGGGCTTTCCGGCGAAACTCTGGCCGCTGAACCCGGCCAAAGGCCGCCCCTTCTGGAATCATTTGATTTTCTTCGCCGTCGTCTGGGCGATCGACACCGGGTCGGCTTTCCTCCACGGAGAGGCCGGAAGGAATGAAGCCGGTGACCGGCCCGAAGGCGCGGGGGAATAGCCAGGCGATGGGAGGCGCACTCAGCGTGAAGCGCCTGGCGCCGCTGGCGATCCTCGCGGCGGGGTTCGTTGCGTTTTTCGCGCTCGGGCTTGATCGGTATCTCAGCTTTTCCGCGCTCAGGGAGAACCGCCATCTCCTCCTCGCCTGGGTCGATGCCTGGGGCGTCGCTGCTGCGGCCGCCTACATCGCCGTCTATGCGGCCGCGGTCGCTCTCTCGATCCCAGGAGGCGTGGTGTTGAGCATCACGGGCGGCTTCCTGTTCGGCGCCCTTTGGGGGACGCTCTACATCCTCGTCGGAGCGACGGCGGGGGCGACCGCGCTCTTCATCATCGCGAAAACTTCGCTGGGCGAAATACTGCGGGAAAGGGCCGGGCCCTGGCTGAAAAGGATGGAGGAGGGTTTCGGGGAAAACGCGCTGAGCTATCTGCTGGTCCTGAGGCTGGTGCCCCTTTTTCCGTTTTTCGTCGTGAACTTGGTTCCCGCCTTTCTGGGCGTCAGGCTATCGACCTACATCATTGGCACCTTCTTCGGGATCATTCCGGGGACCGCCGTCTTCGCCTCGGTCGGAGCCGGGCTGGGCAGCATTTTCGACGGCGGCGAGGCGTTCTCGCTTCAGGGAGTCCTGACCCCCCAAATTATCGCCGGCATGACCGGCCTCGCCCTGCTCGCCCTGATTCCGTTGGCCTACAAAAAGATCAAGGGGGCCGGGTAGCCCGCGCCTGACGCTTCCGCGCCGGGTGCTTCCACACCGGGTCAGGCCTGGGCGCGCTCGAGGGTCTCCATCACCGCGGCGGTGTCGGTCACCCACCCTAAACTGGTCTCGAAATTCCAGATGGTGGCCTGGCGCGTGAAATCGGGCCCCGTGCGATCCATCGCGTCCTCGACGAGGATGGGCCAGAATTCGCGGAAGTATGCCTCCCGCGCCGTGCTCTCGACGCAGACGTTCGTCGCCACCCCGGTGAAAAGGAGGTGGCGCACATCCATCCCCAGAAGAACATTTTCCAGATCGGTTCCCGCGAACCCGCTGAATCGGGTTTTTTTGACGACGATATCCCCGGGCTCGGGGGTCAACTCGTCGATGATCCGCCAGCCCCAGGTGCCCTCCACGATGAGCTTGTCGCCCACCTCGGGCCGCTCGCTGATCATCTTCACCGCGATGTGTCTCATCCGGTTGGGCGACATGGGTCCCCCCGCGTCGCCGAGGTCGGGCCGGTAGCCGAACTGGAGATAGATGACTTTCACCCCCGCCGCGCGGGCAACGGGCAAAAGGCGCACGTTCGCCTCGATGACGGGTTTCGTCTTCGCCTCATCGAAGCCGCTGCGGCCGCCGATGTCCAGCATCCCGCCTTTTTTGGCGTAGGCGTTTTGCATGTCAACGACGATCACCGCCGTGCGGCCGAGGTCGATCTCCACTTCCCGGGGCCGGGCCCGCAGGGTTGCCATGGCGCCTCCTTTTTCGTTTTGGTCCGATGATTTATTATAGGCGATAATCACGGCGCCGTTAATCTCCCCGGAGGAAATTAGATGGAACCCCCCAACTACGCGCTCGGCATCCTTTTCGCCACGATTGCCTCTGTCTCGTGGGCGTCGGCCAATTTCTTCATCAAGCCGGCCCTGCGCGGCGCGCCTGTTTTAAAAACGACGGCCGTGGTCACGAGCATCAACGCCTCATGCGTCCTCATACTCACGTTGGCCTTTTTCCCCTTAGCCGCATTTCGCCCCACCGAATCCCGGACCTGGATTTTC
Organism: Nitrospinota bacterium; assembly: GCA_002685755.1. Lineage (GTDB taxonomy): Bacteria > UBA8248 > UBA8248 > UBA8248 > UBA8248 > UBA8248. The sequence goes on along the minus strand of NYYB01000107.1, from coordinate 5,477 downwards.
GTCCTTCTTGCCGGAACCCTTCATTTCGGAGTCTCCCGGGCGTTTATGAACGCCGCCATACAGCGCATCGGGCCCAACCGAACCATCCCCGTGGCCAACAGTTTTCCGTTGATAACGGCCTATCTGGCGACTTTTACACTCGGGGAGCCCCTGACATGGCGCATCGTCATTGGTCTCATCCTCCTCTTCGGCGGAATCACCCTAATCGTCCGGGCCAAGCCGGCCGTTGACGAGCCGGACCGCTCTCCCGCTGCTTCGCGGACCATCGCCGGGTGGGTCTTCGCCGGGCTCACTTCTCTCCTCATGGGGGTGTCGGCCGTTTTTCTCAAGAGGGCTTCTTTGGACCTTCATCCGCTCGTCGTCTCCTCGTTGACGCTTTGGTGCGGGGCGGCTGTCGCCTGGCTCATCGTCGGGGCGTCGGGAAAAAAGGAGCCGCAGGGAGCCATTCCCCCCGGCGCCTGGAAATGGATCCTCGCCGCCGCAGTCGGCCATTCGGTCGCCATCCCCTTCTACAATGGCGCTCTCACCCAGACCCTCGCCGTCCATGTGACATCCATCGCCTCGGCCCAGCCCCTGATCGCGATACCCATCGGGTGGATATTCATGCGCGAGGCCGAGAACATCACCCTGCGCCTGGTCGCCGGCGCCGCGCTTACCGTAAGCGGTACGCTGTTCGTCATCGTGTAGGCGGCAATTCGGGGAGATGATTCCCTCGCTGCCGCATGCGTTTTTGGATGAGAGGGGAAGCCCCTCCCGCAGAGAAGATAAATCCCACATAAATGAAGGGGGCGCTCCGGGAAGGGGTGTTCCTACGGTCTACTCCCTTTGGGCACCCTCACGGGTGCCACTCTCATAGGCGCACTGCCGGCGTGGCATTTTGGGCACCCACCGGCCGGTAGCAGATGATGGGTGGCCGGGTTGAGTGCCCGGCCCGTGGTCTGCGCCCGGACCGGGATGACCCGCATCCCCCCAATCGCCTGTCCCCCGCCCACGGCGCATCTCGCGCACCGCCGGGAGACCTCTTTTTCGCAGCCGTCCAGGACTTCCTGATAACACCACCAGCTCGAATCGCGCTTTGAGCGCTGGGCGGTGCCGGGAGGGAGGGTGAGCCGCACCCCGTCCACGACGACAATATCCGCCGAGGCGCTTCTTTCGATGATCTCCACGCTCGCCCGGCGGCAGTTCCCGTAGCCACAGCAATTATCGGGCACGCCGGGGGGAAGGCCTGGGCGGTCTTCGTCCACGGTCGCGAGAAAAAAGGGCACGAGAGCGATAAGAATGATTCGCTTCATGATTCTGCCCCCGTTGCCGATCTCCACTTCCCGGGCCGGGCCCGCCGGGTCGCCACGGCGTCTCCTTTTTCGGTTCGCTCCCCCACTTCTCATTATAAATAATAATCGCGGCCCCGGTAATCTTGATTTTCGAGACTCCGCCGGACCTCCGGCCGAGGCAGGTGGTTTATTGTCGAAACCGGATCTTCGGTCGGGATGGACCTCCGGCCGGGATGTAAGAAGTTCCTGTGAGGGAGCGCGAAATTCCTGTAGAATCCCCACCGAGTCAGCTAAACGAGATCGAAATTTTCGCTTTAGGAGGTTTCAGATGGAGTTTGGGCTCATGTTGCGCGGGCAGTTCGAGCAGGGCGAGGACATGAAGGCGCGCTTCGGGGAATTGATGGAGCAGGTGCGCCGGGCCGATATGCTGGGCTACGCCTCGATCACCAAGGGCTCGCATTACAGCGCGTATCCGCTTCAGGATTTCCAGCAGCTTCCTTTTCTCGCCCGCGCCTCCGCCGAGGGCCCCAACCTCCGGCTGAACGCGGGACTTGTCCTCCTTTCGCTCCACAAGCCGCAGGATATTGCCGAGCAGCTCGCCTCGATCGATGTGATGTCCGGCGGAAGGGTTATCTTCGGGGCCGGTCTGGGCTATCGCGAAGTGGAGTTCAAGGCCTTCGGAACCACCCAAAGCGAGCGGGTGAAGCGCTTCGAGGAGAACCTCGAAGCTGTCAAGCGCCTCTGGACCGAAGAGACGGTCGATATGAAGGCGTCTCATTTTGAGTTGATGGGGGCGGCTTGTCCGATGAAACCGGTTCAAAGGCCGCATCCCCCTATCTGGATCGGAGCGAACAGCGACCCGGGAATCCGGCGTGCCGCCCGGTTGGGGGACTGCTGGTATATCAATCCGCACAATCGCCTCGATACGACCTACCGGCAAATTGAGGTTTACAAGCGGGCGCTGGATGAATTGGACAAGCCCTTCCCGGCGGAATTGCCGATGCGGAGGGAGGTATTTGTCGCCCCAACTCGCGAGGAGGCAATCCGGATTTGCAGGCCTTTCCTCGAGATCAAATACAAGGTTTATCATCAATGGGGTCAGGACAAGGCCATGCCCGAAGGGGACGACAACCTCGGCCTGGATTTCGAGGAACTCATCCGGGACCGGTTTCTTCTGGGGTCTCTCGACGAAGTGGCGGAGCAGATTGTTGGTCTTTCCCGGGGGCTTGGGGTGAACCATTTCATCATGAGTGTTCAATGGCCGGGAATGCCTCAGAGTCTTGTGCTCGAAACCATGCATGCATTGGCAGAGGAGGTGCTCCCCAAAGTTCGGCAAGGGGTGTAGCCGGACTTTGGACCAGTTCTGGAAATGAGCCGGACCCTCAATGAACTGGTCGTGGGAGCCTGCAGTTAACGTACATCGCCCCAATCGGGCGGATAAGAGCCGTCAAGGGCGTCTAATCCCGAAAATCGGCGTTTTGAATGTTTCTTTAAAGTTGTCGAAGGAGATTATTCATATGGGCAGCTCGCTTGTTTCCCCCACTTGGTTGGAGGCGAACCTGGAGAATTCCAATGTTTGCATCATTGAGGTCTCGTCTTCGGACGATGATTCTAATTATCGGGAATCTCATATCCCAGGCGCCGTGTGGCGATTCTGGAAAGACCTGTGCTGGCACGAATCCGACCGGGAATTTCCGGCACCGGATGAGATGGCCCGGCGAATGGGGGAGATGGGTATTCGGGGTGATGCCACCGTCATTCTCTACGGCGATCCCGTCCAGTTCGGCTCCTATGCCTTCTGGGCACTTACGATGGGAGGGGTGAGGAACCTCCGCCTTCTGGACGGCGGACGAAAAGCCTGGGTGGAGAGTGGCCGGCCCGCAACCAAGGAGGTTTCCCCTCTGGAACCCACTGATTACAGCCCCGGCGAGGGAGATTCGTCTATGCGGATGGGGCGCGATGAAGTCCGCGCCGGCCTGGGAAAGGTCGGGCGCCTTCTTCTCGATGTACGCTCCCCCGAGGAGTACAGCGGCGAGCGCGTCATGCCGCCCCCCAACTTCGACCACGGGGCCGAGCGGAAAGGGCGCATTCCCGGTGCGAAACACCTTTTTTTCAGGAACGTGGTCAACGAGGACGATGCTTTCAAGAGCGAGACCGAGCTCCGTGCCCTTTTCGAAGCGGCGGGGATTTCTGAGGCCGGCGAGGTCGTCGCCTACTGCCGCCTCAGCCACAGGGCCACCCTCGTCTGGTTCGCCATGCACCATATCCTCGGCTACGAGGGCACCCGCATCTACGACGGCTCGTGGACCGAGTGGGGCAGCATCGTCGGCTTCCCGATTGAAAAATAGCCCCGGTCCCGATCTCCACCCATAGGGCCTGCGCCTCCTAGGGCGAAAATCTCGATCAGGCGCTCACTCCTCCCGCAGTTGCGGGCAGTTTCGCGGCAAGCCCCGCCGCCGGGCGCGCACCTCACCGAATCACCTCCTCCCGCAAATGCGGGCAGCTTCGCGGTGGCTCGCACAGGCCGCCCCCGAAATCCTTGCCCGGGGCTTCACCGCAATTTCCCCTTCGTTGACCCCCCATTCGCCAACGGATAGGCTGATTCCGCGCACCGAAAATATCGTCGGATCAGGCTCCCTGGCCGCGAGACGGAGATGACCTTCTGGCTGGAGAAGGCCGAAAAGGCGCTGAAGTAGGGGGGGTCGACTCGGGTCAGTCCCCCTCGAGCCAGCGCCTGGCGGCCTCGCGCGTCTGCTTCGCCCGCTCCCCGCCCTCGATGACGATATCGGCCGTGGGCGGGTGGCCGCTGCTCTTCTCGTTCCGCCAGCAGTGGTAGCGAAGCGCCCGGGGGTAGGGCGAGAGGTCCATCTCCCGGAAATAGCTATCGGGCACCTCGCCCGGCTTGTGGGGGTCCATCCGGTCCTTCTCGTAGATCATCGTCCGCGCCAAAACGCGCCAGGCGCCCTCCCGGCGCTCGAAGAGATCGACCACGCTGCTCCAGGTCTGAAAATCGAATTCGTAGACGTTGATCGTCCGCCGCTGGTTGAGGGTCAGGTAATACTCGCAGACCGCGCGGTCCCCGCTCAGGGAGACGCGCGGATTCCCAGCGAAGTGTTTCTGGCTGTCGCCGGTGTGGTGGCCGCCCATCATGTTCCGCGAGCTCTCGATGAAATCGTGGGCGTTTCCCGAAAACCACGAGACGGTCAGCCGCCCGTCCGGGTGAAAGCACGTCTTCAGCGTGTCCCAGTCGCCGGTGTCGCGGCAGACGTGGGATCGCATCGCCACCTCTAGAATTTCTGATTTGTCCGCCGCCGCATGGAGTCTCGCCTCATCGCTCATTTCCTTATTCTCCCGTTCGCCCTCGGCCGCTCGACGAATGCGTCGGCCGAGTCCGCCGTCCACATGATGTGCATCTCGCCGTTCTCGTGATAGCAGGCCCGGAGCCGCTCCCAGTCGCCCTGGTCGCGCACGAAGCCCTACCCGTTCACCACAGCCGCAATCTCCCGCTCGTCGAGGAGGGATTGAATCAGAGAATCGTCGGGCACGAGGAGGCTCCTTTGGAGCGGAAGCTTCCGCTTGGGGGAATATCCCGGCTGTGCGGAATGAAAAGGCGATAGGGAAGGATATAACCCGTGACCCTTCTCCGGCAAACCGGGGGAGGGGAGGCCTGGAGGAGGGTGCCGCCGGGCTGGCGGCTCAAGAGACGGAGGGAGCGGTTTTGGGGATGAAAAGGCGCCGCGGCTATCTCTTATCAGGCGCGGCTACTATTTTTAGCAACCTGCTTCTCCAACTCTTCGAAAAATTTCTTCCGCTCGGTCTCATCCATCAGCATGAGAAGGCCGACGTGGTACATGCCGGGGCGCTCCTTGTCCTCCTGGCTCCAGGCCTTGAGCGCCTTGAGTTTCTCGAAACTCATGCCCGAGACCTTGAAGGAGATTTCGACTTCGGAATTATTCTGGGGGTCGTAGGGAACGATAATGTGAAACCCGGAGGCCGACACGTTATCGGCGGCGATGGGGGTGTCCGAGAGCGTGGGGATTTCGAGCTCGATGGGTATTTCGTACCGTGGGTCACGCCGGCTGGCGGTTCGTGCGTTCATGAAGAATGCTCCTGGCAAGTCGGGGCCATAGATTATTTAAATAATAATAGCCCGGAATTATGCGGCAACGCTCTCGAATTAGCAAAAACGACCTTATTATCCTTCCT
>NYYB01000106.1 GCA_002685755.1 Nitrospinota bacterium | reverse complement strand
GGCGGGAGATGGGGCTGGATCAGCTTCCCCTGCCGATCGGTGAGGCCACGCCATGCCATGGCTGCACTCCTCCCGGCGGAGAACCACAGCATACCAAGTTATTTTGAAGTTATGAAATGACTTCTAATCCTCTCCCGCTGAAACGAAGGCTCTCGTTAAAAAAAGAGGGCCCCGGCATCCACCCTGGACGCCGGGGCCCTCATTTATTAACGCCCTACGAAAGCCGCCCGGCGTTACTCCCCCGCCTGCCGGCGGACAAGTACCACACTCCGCATGGTGAGAACGGCCGTATCGTCCTGATTGACCACCGTGAAATCCATCGTCAACACCCCCCGGCCGGGGTCAGACCCCGAGGGGCGCATCGCCGCCACCTCGGCCTCGGTGCGAAGGATGTCGCCCGGCCGAACGGGCGCCAGCCAGCGAATCGCCTCGACGCCGGGCGAGCCCATCCCGCAATCGGCGAGCGCGCCGGTGTCGATGAACAGGCGAAACCCGAATGAAAGGGTGTGAAACCCGCTGGCGATCAGACCCCCGTATGGAGACGCATTCGCCGCCTCGAGGTCGATGTGAAACGGCTGGGGGTCGTACCTCAGCGCGAACGCGACGATCTCCTCCTCGCTGATCGCCGCGCTTTCGCTTGAGAAGCGCTCACCCACGCTGAAGTCGTCAAAGTATCTGGCCATGCGTCTTGGCCGAAACCAGCCCGGCTAGCTGGCTCCGTTTCCTCCCGGGAAGGATTTTTCGGCCTCCTCGGCGCCCTCGGCCATGTTGTAGTCCTGATCGAGTTCCCCGTCTCCGCAAGGGCTCTTCACCGCGAAAAACACCGCCGAACCACCCACGGCCCGGCTCCTGTGATTGGTGTTCCGGGGAATATGGATCAAATCGCCCTTTTCGACGGTTCGTTCCTCATCGCCCAGGATGTAGTGAAGCTTTCCTTCGAGAATCAGCGCGAATTGCTCTTCGTTGGGGTGCATGTGAAGGGGAGGACCCTCGCCCTCGAGCTTGGTCACGACACCGGCTTTCATCAACTCCCCGGCTACGGTTTTTCGGGTGATGGCGGCGTTAAGCTTGCTCTTCGATTCGGCCATCTCGGCCACTTGATAAAACGGCATGTCGATCTCCTTTGATCACAGATTCAATTCAGAATTAGCCCAGTTCGGCAACCAGCTCGGCCGGATCGACGGGCAGCTTAAGCGCCTCTCCGCGCTTTGCCGAAAGATCCATCGCCATCGTCATCATGAGATTGCGGTGTCCGTCGGCGGCGGTGGCATGGGGGGTGTCGAGTCCGACGTGCACCCGCTGGTACCAGGCGTTCGTCTCTTCGCGCATCGGTCCCCAGAGTTGATCGAAGGCGATGTCGCCGGGGGGATAGCTCGTGAGGAAGTCGACGTTGCGCGTGATCTCGGGTGTGTAGCCCGCGGGCTGGGCCCGCTCGCTCGCCAACACCATGTCGCGGTGGGTGTCGTCGATGGTGAGCACGCCCTCGGTCCCGACGATGCCGATCTCGAGACTGTACACCGAGCCCGGCCAGATGACCGGAAGCGCCCAGCTAATGCTCATGCTCCAGATGGTTCCGTCCTCGAACGAGAAGATGCCGGTCGTGGCGTCCTTGGTCCCGTAGGAGGCGCCCAGTGCCCGGTCCACCGACCGCGCATAGAGCTCGACGGGCTTTTTACCCTCGAGAAGCCACATGCAGATGTCGAGGCTGTGGGTGCCCGACACCACCATCGGGGTCAGTTTGCCCCGGTGTTCGGTCTTCTCGACCGTGGCGATGGGGACCAGACGGTTCATGAAGGCGCGGGTCGTCACCGTGGTGACGTCGCCGAGCGCGTTGTTCCGGAGCTTTTCCTTCACCACCAGGAATTTTCGGCGAAAGCGCAGGGTGTAGCCGACGACGGCGTCGATTCCTTCGCCCTCGATGGCCTTGACGATTTCGGCGGACTCTAGCGCGTTCGTGGCCAGTGGTTTTTCGATGAAAAGATCGTGCCCCCTCTCGACCGAGTCCATGACCGGCCCGAAGTGCTCGTTCTCCTCGGTCGCGATAATGGCGGCGTTCACCTCGGACCGGGCGAGCAGCTCCTTCGAGTCGGTGGTGAAGAAATCGGCGCCCGTGTCCTCGGCGAGCTTCCGGCCCACCTTCTCGTCGATGTCGCACAGTCCGAGCCACTCGACGCCGGGATAATCGCGCGCCAGTTCACCGCGGATTCGCCCGATCGTCCCGCAGCCGACGATAGCCAGACCGATTGGTTTTTTCTTGCCGTTTTCGTTGCTCATTCGAAACTCCTTGAGAGTAGCGTCTTTATATCGACCTTCGAAACAACACCGTCAGGCGCCAAACTCGTCCGGGTCAACTGGCGGGCGATGCGCTTCGCCCCGTTTCTCCGGCAAACCCATATATATAGCCGGATTCCGTAAATCGCCGGATTCCGGACATCGTCATCATCGGATCCCGCTCGTTTTCGGTCTTGAAATCCTCGCTTCCCGGCCGCCGCGGCTCAAACCTTGATCTCCACCCGAATCGCGTCGAACGCAAAGGTATCGTGGTTTTCGAGCCAGTGGAGCCCCTCGGGCTCCACCCAAAAGGGCTCGCCGTCCTTGAGCTTGCCGCTTCTGGCGACGATTTCGCCCTCCTCGTTATATTAGTCCATGTCCAGGCTCGCGTTGATGACAAAAATGCTCGGCCGGGCGTGGGTGTGTTTCTTTTCGACGACGCCCGGCGGAATGTTGTCGCGAAGAACGCGAACATACTCGTTCTCGAAAACGACGATGTGATTTTCCGGCGCGGCAGCGACGGCGTCGAGTTCCTCGGGGGTGCCCGGAATAAAGGGCGGCCGCTGCGGGATGTGATCAGAGTCCGAGGGCATTTGATATCTCCTTCGACTAGGCTCGCGGTTAAATCCCATACAATCTCGAACCGGATGACCGCGAGATCGAAATCCCGGAAATTTTCGACTCGGTGGGCGCCATCGGGCTCTAGCCTTTAGAGCGCCTCCTCCCAGGGAAATTCAGGCCAATACCGCCTTGGGCAGCATGGCGTGCACCCCCTTCACCCCGTTGACGATCTGGGTCACGTGAAGGTCCACGGCGAGGCTGCACAGCGTATAGGCGTCATCGCGGCTCATCCCCCTCGCCTCGCCCAGAAAATCAATCGTCTCTCTCAAAGCCATCTTCGCCGCGTTGTCGATCAAAGGGTCAAAACCCATCAGGATATGATGGGTCCCGGTTTCCGCCCGGGGGTGAGTGAGTTTCATATCCTTTCGAAGGCGAAGCTCCACCGTACCCGAAAGGGCGGTCTCGAGGGCCGAGGTGCAAGACTCTCCGTCGCCCTGACAACCGTGCCCGTCGCCGATGGAAAACATCGCGCCCTCGTTGAACACCGGAAAATACACGGTCGCCCCGGGCCCGAGCTCCTTGTTATCGAGGTTGCCCCCCCAAAAACCCGGCGGCGCCGAAGCGACTTGTCCCATCGCGGGTGGCGGGGCGACGCCGAAGTTTCCGAAAAACGGATCGAGGGGCACCTTTACGCCCGCGCCCCAGTCCGCCGTGCCCGCCGCATCGTCGATCTCCACGACGACGGAGTGATGATAGGGAAAATCCTCGGGCAGACAGCCCCGGAGAGGCCGGAAAACATTCACCCCCCAGTCGTAACGTGGCCGGGCGTCGATGAAGCGCACTTCGAGTACGTCTCCGGGCCGCGCTCCCTCGACGGCGACCGGGCCGATGAGCATGTGCCCCCCCGCGCCCTTCACGCAGGTCTCGATAATCGCGAGGAGCTCCTTCGAGACGCGGGAGCGGACCTTCTCCATGGCGTCCATGAACCCCGACTCGGTGTGGACTTGTAGGCGATCGCCCGAGGCAACGGTGAGGATCGGAGCCAGCGCGGCGTCGTAGTAGCCCCAGTGTACGGTCCCGGGCGATGCGATGAGCTCATGAATTACCAATCCGGGCGTCCTTTCCGGTCCGCTACTCGAACAGCGACTTGGGCACCATGGCGTGGACACCCTTATAGCCGTTCACGATCTGGGTGACGTGAAGGTCCACGGCGAGGCTGCAAAGCGAGTATGCGTCGTCGCGGCTCATCCCCCTCAACTCGCCCAGGAAATCGATGGTCTCCCTCAAGGCCATCTTCGCCGAGTTGTCGAGAATGGGGTCGAATCCCCCGAGGATATAGTGGGTAGGCGTCTCCGCTCGGGGCACCTTGAGCGACATGTCCTTGCGGACGATCAACTCGAACGTGCCGTGCAGGCCCATTTCGATGCCGTTGATGTTCGCCTCGCCGTCGCCCTGGCAGCCGTGGCCGTCGCCCACCGAAAAAAGCGCACCTTCGTTAAAGATGGGGATATAGACGGTCGCCCCCGCCGTGAACTCCTTGTTGTCGAAATTGCCTCCCCACTCGCCCGGAGGGGCGCTCGACACCCGGCCCATCGCCGGAGGCGGGGCGACGCCGAAATTCCCGAAAAACGGGGCAAGCGGTACTTTCACCCCGGCCCCCCAGTCGCCCGTTCCCGCCTTGGCGTCCACGTTCACGACGACCACCCGCAAATAGGGAAAATCCTCGGGCAGCCCGCCCGCCAACGGGCGAAAACCGTTATAGCCCCAGTCGTAGCGGGGCTGAATGTCCTTGATTCGGACCTCGAGCACATCGCCGGGCCGGGCGCCCTCGATGGCCACCGGGCCGGTCATGATGTGGGCGCCCTCCCCTTTTTTCACGGTGGAGAAGATATCGCGGACCGCCTTCGAGGCCCGGTCACCCAACTCATCGAGCAGATCGGCCCGGCCCGATTCGGTGTGGACGATGAGAGTATCGCCCGAGACGATAGTCATCACGGGCTCGCCCGCGGGGTCGTAGTAGCCCCACTGGACAGTTTCGGGAGTGGCGGTCAGTTCGTGCGTGGCCATGGCTGGACCCCTTTTCGAGAATGCGTCGAGTCTTCGTGAGTATCTTAGTGAAATACCCCGCCCCGACCCCGGAGGCCGCCCCGGTCCCGGGGGCCGCCGCTCGCCGGAGAGCTTTTCTTGTCTATTACTAGACAGGGAGTGCCGACTTTCGCCGGAAACAGATTGGACTCTATCATCCACCCCCAGTCTCTACCAACCACCCCCGAAGAGGTCAAAATATCGGCGATTCGCCCCCTTTTACCCCAAGACCGCTACCCCAAAACCGCGCCGGCGAGCGCCGGCAAAATCTCCCCTATCCGCCCCCGGAGGAGGGCGTGGGCGCTGCCGTCGAGACGGGTGGGCGAGTCGTTCACGATAATCAGACGGGCCCCGGCCATGAGCGCCTTCTCCGGCAGAGCGCCGGCGGGCCGGACAGCCATCGAGGAGCCCGCCACCAGAAACACCTGGGCCGCTTCGGCGCCATCGACCGCCCGGCTCAGGCGCTCCGGAACGATGGGCTCCCCGAAAAACACCGCGTCCGGCTTGAGGAAACTCCCGCAGCCGCCGCAAGCCGGGATCTTCTCGCCCCCTTGAATCCGGGCCTGAACCTCGCGCCTCGGGACCCACTCCACGCAGCCCACGCAGACGCAGAAATGACTCGTCCCGTGAATTTCGACGATTTTCTTCGGCTCATGACCGGCCTTTTGATGGAGGCCGTCCGTGTTCTGGGTGATCAGGAGGGAGAGTTTTCCGGCCCGGGAGAGCCGGGCGAGGGCATTGTGCCCCTCGGAGGACTCGGCCTCGAGAACGCGCGGGTAGCTCTCCCGCGTGGCGGCCCAGTAGCGTCGACGAACCTCCTCGGAGGAGGTCCAGCGCCGGATGTCGAAATCCCTGGGGTCGAACCGAACCCACACCCCGCCCCCCGAGCGGAAATCGGGGATTCCGGATTCAGTGCTAATCCCCGCGCCGGTCAGGCAAACGGTGCGCTCCGACTCGCGGAGCCATTGAACGGCCCGGGGCATGTTCTCGCCTGCCGTGTTCTCGCCTGCCAACTTCTCGCCTGCCGTGTTTTCCACGGGCAATTTTCGGGCCTTTCATTTAAGCTACATGAACGGGCGGCGCGAGCCATTTTAATGAAAAACGCGGCAGGCGGGTCTCGCCCGCCCGGGACGAATGGCTGAGGATTCGCTTCGATGATGAAAGCACGAATTCAACACTTTTTACCGGTGCTCGCGGTTATAGTGCTGGCCGCCGCGATGGGCGGGTGCGCCGAGTACGGATTCAACACCTCGATCAGCTCCGCCGCCGCAAAGTCTCTGAAAGAATCCATTCAAAAGGAATTCGACCTCATGGTCCAGGACTTCGACGCCCTGGACGCAAAGGGCGAAGCAGAACTCTGCACCCCCCTCCGTTTCGCGGTGGCCCGGTTCGCCGTTTACCAGGCTATCGAGGAGGGAAGAAAAACCGGTATGGCGCAGATGACCCGCTTCATCACGCGGGCGCGGCGCGCGCTGACCTCCACCGGCGAAAAACTGAAATCCCGAAAATGCGTGGACAGCGACGGCGACGGCCTGACCGATCTGGCCGAGGTCCGCCGCTACAAGACGAATCCGAACAACGCCGACACCGACGCGGACGGCCTCGCCGACGGCCTGGAGGTTCGCCGCCACCGCACCAATCCTCTTAACTTCGACACCGACGGCGATCTTCTGAGCGACGGGGAAGAAGCGATCTACTTCAAGGTGAGCCCGAAACACCCCGACAGCGATCGGGACGGCTACACGGACGGCTTCGAGGTTACCCGCGGCACCGACCCGGGCGATCAATGCTCGCGTCCCGTCCGGGGGCCCAGGGCGCCCGGCCCCTGGGCGAAATGCAAGCGGAGCCTGACGGGAAAGAGATATCGCCGGCGAAGGCGGGCGGTGCGGCGCCCTGTCCGCCGGGAGGGAGAGAACCCCCTCATCAACGAGAGCATCACGCACAACCCCCTGAATCCCTGAACCGAATCTTAAATTCGTGTCCCTGATTCGCCCCTCCACCAAAAATCCCGATTGCGGACTTACTCGTCCGTCACGCACCCCTCCGAGGCCGAGGAGACGCACCTGGCGTACTTGAAGAGCGTGCCCCGCTTCGCCCGAAGCGGCGGGGGGGTCCACTTGTTTCGTCTCGCCTCGATTTCCCCCTCGCTCAGGTCGAGGTTCAGCGTCCGGCTCACGGCGTCGATGGTGATCCTGTCGCCGTTTTCGATCAGTGCGAGCAGGCCTCCGGTCTGGGCCTCCGGCGTGACATGGCCGACGACGAAGCCGTGCGTCCCGCCCGAGAAGCGGCCGTCGGTGATGAGGGCGACATCGTTCCCGAGCCCCGCACCCATGATGGCCGAGCTCACGGTGAGCATCTCCCGCATGCCGGGGCCGCCCCTGGGTCCCTCGTAGCGGATGACGATGACATCTCCCTTTTGGATCTCACTGCGCTCGAGCCCCCTGAGGGTGTCCTCCTCGGAGTCGTAGACGCGCGCGGGACCCTCGAAGCGCTCGCCTTCCTTGCCGGTGATCTTCGCCACCGCGCCCTCGGGCGATAAATTTCCGTAGAGTATCTGAAGGTGCCCCTTCTTTTTGATCGGACTCGAAACGGGCGAGATGATCTTTTGGCCTTCCTTGAGGTCCGGCACGGCCGCTAGGTTCTCGGCAAGCGTTTTTCCGGTCACCGTCAGGCAGCCTCCGTCGAGGAGGCCCTCCTTGAGCAGAAGTTTTTGAACGCCGGGAACGCCGCCGTTCTCGTGAAGGTCCTCCATCACGTATTGTCCGCTCGGCTTGAGGTCGGCGAGATAGGGGGTCCGGTCGCTGATTCGCTGAAAATCGTCGATATCGAGATCGACATCGACCGTTTTCGCCATCGCGACGAGGTGCATCACCGCGTTGGTCGAGCCCCCCAGCGCCATGATGATGGTAATCGCGTTCTCAAACGCCGCCTTCGTCATGATGTCGCTCGGTTTGATGTCGTTTTCGATGAGGTGGTATATCGCGGCGCCCACGTTCAGGCATTCGTTCCGCTTCTCTTCGCTCATGGCGGGGTTCGACGAGCTGTAGGGAAGACTCATCCCCAGCGTCTCGATGGACGAGGACATCGTGTTCGCCGTGTACATCCCGCCGCAAGCGCCCCCGCTCGGGCAGGCGTGGCGGATAATCGCCTTGAAGCGGTCCTCCTCGACTTTCCCACTGAAAAGCTCGCCGTAGGCCTGGAAGGCGGAGACAATATCGAGTTTTTCATCGCCCAAAAAGCCCGGGCTGATCGTCCCGCCGTAGACCATCAGGCTGGGGCGGTTGAGCCTGCCCATCGCAATGAGCGAACCCGGCATATTCTTGTCGCACCCCGGCAGCGTCACCACCGCGTCGTACCACTGGGCGCTCACTACGGTCTCGATCGAATCGGCGATAATCTCCCTCGATTGGAGGGAGTACTTCATCCCCTCGGTGCCCATCGAGATGCCGTCGCTGACACCGATGGTGTTGAAGATGAGGCCGACCATCTTTTTATCGGCGTTGACGCTCTCCTTGACGAGATTCGCCAGTTGATTGAGGTGCATGTTGCACGAGTTTCCCTCCCACCACATGCTGGCGATTCCGACCTGGGGATTGTCCATGTCCTTCTCGTCCAGCCCGGCCCCGTAGAGCATCGCCTGAGACGCCGCCTGAGAGGGCGGCTGGGTCACGCGCTGGCTGTATTGGTTCAATCCTGATTTCCGTTCCGGCATTTATATTGCCTCCCGACAAAATTTCCGGCCGCGCCGACCCTCTTACAGGAGAGTCGCTGGCGAACCGATCCACTTGATTCTTAAATTCCAGACAACTTAATTTCAGGACAACTTAACTCCAGACAAGAGGGCTCGGCGGGCGCCGCCCCTCCCATTTATTTTTTGTCCAGATAATCCTGAAGAAATCCGGCCAGCGGCGTGCTCCGCCAGTCGAAACCGATTTCCCGCGCGGCCCGTTCGGTCTCATCGGCCGACATGCCGCTCTCCTCCGAAAGGTGCGCTAGCGAGCAAACCCCGGCCCGCCCTCCGCCTTTTCAGTGGACAAAGACCGAACCGTCGGCCTTGCCCTCCTGAATCGCCTTGCCGACATCGGCCAAGAGTTTATCGGTAAAATTCTTGAGCCCGGCCGGAATGTGAACATACTTCATACCGAGCTTTTCGGCCTCCGCCGCCGCCCGGTCGATGGGGAGCTCGGGCTGGTCTTCGCCCGGCAACCGGAGGTTGATAACCGTCTTCACCCCCCGCTCGGCCATTCCCCTGAGATCTTCCGGGGTGGGCTGTCCGCCGAAAAAAATATCGTCCGAAGCTTGCTTGTAATCCATGAACTCTCCCCTCGGAATCACCCGAAGGCTCCCCGCTAGCCCCTTTGAATGATCTCCCTGTACCGCACGAGACGGCTGGAGCGTTCCTCGTCGCCCTCCCGATGATAGATTCCGATCAAGTTGTTGAGCATTCTCTCCACAATCCGCAGGTCCGGCGTCTCGTTTAAAAACCGCGGGTCGAAATGGTAACCCATCCCGCGCACGATATCGGTGCACTCATCGGCGGAAACGACCTTTCCTCCGTCAAAGGGGTCGAGATAAATGGGCGTTCCGGGAACCTCGTACTTCAGGATGAAATGACCGGGCATCCCCACCCCGCGGAAAGGAAGGTCCATCCGCCTTCCGATCAGCATATAAACCGCCGCCAGCGAGATCGGCATCCCCTCCCGGCGGTCGAGCACCCGGTTTAGATAGCAATTGTCCGGATCATAGTACTCCGTCCTCCCGCCCTTGAAGCCCAACTCTTCGTGAAGATAATAGGCCGTGTGGCGGACGATCTCATAGGGGGCGCTCACGCCCTCCAGCCGGTAGCCAAGCTCCTTGGTCATCTGATCCAACTCGGCGACGCAACGGCCCAGATCCTCGAGCGGATAGCCGAACGAGGCGAGGAGAAAGACCCCTTCCTCGAGTTGAGGGCCGTCCGGTGCGGAGACCGCCCACTCCGAAAACGAGCGCTCAAGGCGCGAGTGATGAAAATCCACAAGGGCGGGCGGAGCGGATACCCTGCGGCCCTCGGTTCGCGTAAGCCGCTCCAGGATGCGCTCCAAATCCTCATCGGCCATTGAGGCAATCTGCCGATCGAGTGCCTGGAAAGTGGCCTCCCGATCATCCTCCAGCAGCGTACAAATTGCATCGAGTTGCGTTTCGCTCAAATTCACGGCGCCTCTCCCCATTCCCGCCCGGGACAAGGAACATTCGGTAAAAAAACCTATCTCCCTATGCTATTCTCCCGCCGTGAATAGCTCAATCCCCCCCATTAACCCCCTTTAGGGTCCTGGGCCGCCTCGGCCGCCCGAAATCCGCTCCGCACCGCCCCCTCGCAGGTCGCCGGGAGCCCGGTCGCGGTCCAGTCCCCGGCCAGAATCAACCCATCCACCGGGGTTTCCGCCGCCGTGCGGTGCGCCTGCTCCCCGGCCCCGTTCGCCCATGTGGCCGCCCTCTCCCGGACGACGAGAACCCGCCGCAGGCCGAAATCCGGCAGGAGCCTCCCCGCCGCCTCGCGGGCCGCCGATTCGATCTCGCTCCTCGGGGCCGAGGCGAGAGAATCCGCGCCCCCGCATAAAAAAGCGACCGGCGCATCAGGTTCTTTTTCCCCGGTCCTCAAGTCCCCGGCCTTCAAGCCCCCAGCTCCCGGGCGAAAGAGCCACTCCCACCGCTCGGCCACCAGGGCCTCATAGGCCGGGCCCGGGCAAGGATGATCGAGCCAAAGGTAGGCGGTTGCGATGGAAGCGGACCGGAGGCGGCCGAGATCGCGCCAGGGGCTTTTTCCCCCAAACGCCTCCGCCGGGAGGAGCCTGAGAAGAGCGGGCGGGGGGACGGCGGCGATCACCACAGACGCTTCGATCGACTCACCGCCCGAGAGAGTCACGCCGCGAACAGCGCCGCCCTCGATCCGAATCCTCCGGACGGGAGCGGCCATCTTCACCTCGCCTCCCGCCCGCCGGATCGCATCGAGGGCGCGATCCGCCCAAAAAGGCCCCAGCGCCTCCGCCGGCGCTCCCAGCGAAGCGCCCGCGAGCCCCGGCCCGAACGCTTCGCACATCACCCGGCGCAGCAGTTCACCGCTCCCCTCCCCGGCGGGCATGTTGAGCACCGCCCCCGAGAAAGGCTCCCAGAACCACTCGCGCTCTGAAGCGCCCTGTCCGAGACGGTCGAGCATTTGCTCAACCGTCTCACCCGCATTTTTCGATTCAGCGGCGGGCGATTCAACGGCGGGCGGCCCCTCCTTTAGCACGCGTCGGAGACCCCGGGCGATCGATAAGCGCGCGGCGAGGCGGGGGCCGCGCCAGCGAAGAAGCGCGAGCAGCGAGGCCGGAGCGCCCCCCCGGGCGGGAAACGAGAGCCGCTCGTTTCGCACTCCGCCCCGGGCCGCTCCATCGGCCAGCCGGTAGGTGAGATCGAGCGAGGGCTCAAAGCGAAGAGAGGCCGAGGCGCCGATTCGGCCGAGAAATTCACGGAGGGCGGGATTCGCCTTCATGAAAAGGTGGGGTCCCCAGTCCAACTCGCGTCCGGACCGGGGGTCGGGAAAACTTCTGGCCCGGCCGCCGGGCGCCTTGGCCGCTTCGAGCAGGAGAACCGGCCGGCCGGCGTCGGCCAGCGTGAGCGCCGCCGAGGCTCCGGCGAAACCTGCCCCGATGACGATGACGGGCGCCTCCCCCCCGTGCGAGGAGCCCGGGTTCAAGATGCCGCTCACCTTCCGATCAGGCAGAGAAGAGCTTCGCGGAGCTTCGCCCCTTTCGAAAGAGAGGCTTTCCAGCCCGGCCCCGGAAAGTCGGCCGCCACGATTCTCTCCAGAACCCTGCGGTAGACGCGGCCCATGAAACGAGCCGGGAACAATCGCCTGCGGCTCCTGCCGGGGATGAGTGCGTCCGCTTTTTGGAAAAACGCCTCGGCCCGCTCCGCCTCGAACCTCAATAGCGCGACCAACGCCTCGCTTCGCTCTCCCTTGAGGATGGTTTCCTCAGACACCCCGAACCGGTTCAAATCCTCGAGCGGCAGATAAATCCGGTTGTCCTCGGCGTCCACCCATAAATCGCGCAGGATGTTCGTCAACTGAAGAGCGAGGCCCAGCGTCCGGCCGTATTCGATGCCTGCCGGAGAATTTTCCCCGAACACTTTCAGGCAGGCCAACCCGACGGCGGAGGCGACTTTGTAGCAATACTCCCTGAGCTCATCGAACGTACGGTAGCGGTTCTGGTCCAGATCCATCGCCACCCCCCGGCAGACATCAATCAGATCGCCGGTCGAGACGCTGTAGGATTCGACGGCTGTTCTCAGTTCGCGGAGGACCGGATGATGGTGATCGCGCCCGGCGAGATTGGCCACCGCTTCCTCCCACCTGTTCAGCTGCCGCCGCTTTTCCTCCCGGTCGCCCGGGGTGTCGGCGATGTCGTCCACGGCGCGGCAGAATCCATAAATCGCCGAGAGGGCGCGGCGGCGAGCGGGAGGCAGCGACAAAAACGCGACATAAAAACTCGACCGGCTCGACCGGACAAACCACCGGCAATAATTCCAGTCCCCCCGGGCGGCCGCATCGCCGTCGACACGGCGTCCGAGGAAACCCGCCGGAAAAAACGCGGCGAGAACGCAGGCCGCCTTGTCGCGGCGATTCAGTCTGGGAGATCCTTTCAACACGTCGTAGTCCGCTCGCTCGACCGACTCCAAGGCGGCGGCTCCTCCCCGAAATATCGCCCGAATCTCCCGCCCCAGGGGGCCTTTCATCGATTCGATCAAAGGAAGCCCCTCGGCGAAGAGAGCGCGCGTCCGATTGATCTGAAAAGCCATCAACGCCCGGAGCGATGCCCCCGCGTTCTCGCCCGCGAGTTCACTCTCGGCGACTCCGAACGCCTCGAGTTCCGCCCGGGGGAGATAGATCCTGCCGCGAAGAAAATCCTCTTTAACGTCCTGTAGGTGATTGGCGATTTGGAGGGCGGTGCAGATCGCGTCGGAGGCCCGCATCTCATCCTCACCCCGTACACCGTGAAGCAGAAGGATGATGCGGCCCACGGGGTTTGCCGAAAGCCGGCAATAGCCAAGCAGATCGGCGTATTCCGGATAGCGGCGCACAGTCACGTCCTGCCGGAAGGCGGCGATCAGATCGCGGAAAGGCTGAAGGGGCAGATCGTGGGCGCGAATCGTATCGCCCAGGGCGATAAAAACGCTTCCCTCCCCGCGCCCCTCGCCCGCGGCTTCGAGCCGGCGCTCCCAGTCATCAAGGCGGGTCAGGCGTTCCTCCTCCGTACCCGGGCCGGGGTCCGAATCCGAGCCGGGAAGGTCGGCGAAATCATCGGCGCACCGCGCGAAGGCATAAACCGCCGCCACATGCCGCCGAACCTTCGCGGAAAGCATCCGAGAGGCGACGGGAAAATTCTCGTAGTGCGCCGCGGCCATGCGCGCGCATTCGCGGTAGGCCGCCTCGATATCACCGGAAGAGGCGCCCGTCCGGGCTTCCCACGGCTTCGCCGGGACGCCCTCCTTGAGCATTTCGATCAGCGGGGCGTCGGCGGGGAGGAATTCAAACTTCTCCAAATCACCGGGAAGCGCCCATTCATGGGCAGCGACACCCCGGTTTTTCGGCTCCCCCTCGGACCATGAACACTCGTAGAAGCGAAGGTTCACGTTCCGGTCCGGATAGGAATGGCTGACCGACCATTCCATCCGCCCCACCTCGATCCCGATATCGAGCTCTTCCCTAATTTCACGGACGAGGGCGCCCTCGGGGGATTCGCCCTCTTCGACCTTGCCGCCCGGAAATTCCCACTTGCCCGGAAGGTGGGCTCCCTCCGGCCGGCGGCAGATCAGGACGCGCCCCTCGTTTCGGATGATTCCGGCGACGACGTTAATGCTGGATTGGGATTCGGTTACCATTTTAATCCGCGATTTTTCAGGAAAGCGGCGTCAACCGGCTGATGAAAACGCCCGGCTCGGCCCGCTCCAGGGCCTCCTGAAATTCCTCTCCATTGGCGAAACGCGTCCCGGGAATCGTGACCCCCGGAAACTGAAGCTCAAGGCTCTCCAGGTCAAACGGCCAGGGAGCTATTTCGAGGCCGTCGTCCGCCGTGGG
This sequence comes from Nitrospinota bacterium, assembly GCA_002685755.1. Classification (GTDB taxonomy): domain Bacteria; phylum UBA8248; class UBA8248; order UBA8248; family UBA8248; genus UBA8248. The sequence continues at coordinate 9,210 of NYYB01000106.1, read as the reverse complement.
ACGGACCTTCAGGCCGCACCTCGTCAACGGGTGAACCTGCCCCTCGGGGGGGCTGATCTCGGGCGCCCCGCAGGTCAGAAGCGACAGGGTGTCGCAGGTGCGGAGGAGAATCGAGGCGCTCTCCCCCTCCGCTTCCTCGATGGAGGAGAAATTTTTCCGGAGCGACTCCCGCCGCTTCGCCTCGGCGAGGACAAACGCCTGGAGCCGCCGGAGGACTTCGGGCGGGGCGCCGCGGCCACCGGCGTCGGCCAACTGGCCGAAATGAGCGCTCACCAGATAGCCCGAAAACGCATTAAACCCGGCGCAGGTGGCGATGCTCTCCGACCAAACCGCGGTCGCCTCGTCCGAGTCGGTGTTGAAAAAACTGAAGGGCAGCTTCGTCTCCGGATCGTAGCGCGGCGTTTCATCCGACTTGCACCAGCCTACATCGTGATTGTCCACCGCGAAAAACACGGCTTCCTTCATGTCGGACGAAAGCGGCGAAAGCGTTTCCATCCCCGCCCAATGGCGGACAAGAGAGCCCGCCGCGCGCGCATGGTCGTGCTGCGAGATGAGACGAACGCCATCTTCCATCGGACGGACAATCATCGAGGAGCGCTCCACTTGAAAAACGAAACGGCAAAAATACTATATTGACAAAACCGGTCCAAAACAGATGGTTCAGACGAATGTAGCAGTCCCACCCCCAAGGGCCAAGAGGGTCGCCAATTGGGCGGGGTTTGGAATAATTGAGACCTAACCCTCTTGGCATGGGCTGGAGCTCTTGATGGCGAGGGCAAAAGGGTGGAAAATCCGCCCTCTTGAGTAGATTTACTCCTTCTCTCCCGCTGGTTGGCTGTTTTCACCGGGCGAAAGCCTTTTAACGGACGAAAATCAAGGGTTACCGAGGATTATTGGCTTGAACACAGAATCCGGCTCAGTTGGCCTGACCGAAACGAAGACGCTCACCCTCCCGGAGCCGTTCACCACGGAATCGGGAAAGACGCTCTCGGGCGTCCGCGTCGCCTATGAAACCTACGGCGAGCTGAACAACGCCGGAGACAATGCCATCCTCGTCATCCACGCCCTTACGGGCGATGCCCATGCCGCGGGGTTCCACAGCGCGGACGCCCCCCGGCCCGGCTGGTGGAACCCGGTCATCGGCCCCGGAAAAGCGCTGGACACGGACCGCTATTTCGTCGTCTGCACAAACAACCTCGGCGGCTGCTCGGGAACGACAGGACCCACATCCGTCAACCCGGAGACCGGACGCCCCTACGGGACCAGCTTCCCGGTCGTGACGGTCGAGGACACCGTGCGCCTCCAGCGCGAATTCCTCGACGCCATCGGCGTGAAACGCCTCCGCTCGGTCATCGGGGGGTCGATGGCCGGCATGCAAACCCTGGAGTGGGGCCTTCGCTACAACGATTTCTGCGATTCGGTCATCCCGGTCGCCGGCGCCGCCCGCCTGACCCCGATGGGGATCGCCTGGGACAAGATCGCCCGCTCGGCCATCATGGCCGATGCCGGATGGGATGGGGGCGGCTACGAATCCGGCACTGGGCCGAAGAAGGGCCTCGGCGTGGCCCGCATGATCGCCCACATCACCTACCTCAGCGGCCCCATCATGTGGGAAAAATTTGGCCGCCGCGTCCGCGACAAGGGCCGACTACTCGAGGAAATCACCGCCCGCTTCGAGGTGGAGAGCTATCTCGACCATCAGGGAGGAAAGTTCGTGGATCGCTTCGACGCGAACGCCTACCTCTACCTGTCGAGGATGATGGACCTTTACGACGCGTCCTCGGGCTACGCGGACCTCAAGGCCGCTCTCGAGCGCCTTCGGACCAAGTGCCTGCTCGTATGCTTCATATCGGATTGGCTCTTCCCGCCCCACGGCAGCATCGAGATCGCCGAGGCCCTTCAGTCGCTCGGCCGCGAGGTGGAGCTTCACAACGTCGAGTCCACCTACGGCCACGATGCGTTCCTCGTGCAAATAGCCCAGCTTACCCGGATCGTGGGCGATTTCCTGAGCCGCCTGGAAGAAGGCGGCCCCATCGGACTCGACGCGATGGCCGTTCCCGCCGATACGCGGCGGTTCGTCCTCACCTTCCCAGCCGTCGAGGTGCGAAAACCAGTCCTCTGGGAACTCGGGAAAAAATTCGGATTCGCCGTCAACATCATCCGCGGCGACGTGAGCAACGACTCGGGCTGGCAGGTGTGCGAATTCGAGGGCGGCTCCGGGGAGATCGCCGAGGCCGTCTCCTACCTCAGGGGCCGGGGCATCTGGGTAGACCCCGGCGGGGACGCACCCATCGACCACGATCGCGCCGAGGTCGTATAGACAGAAACCGGATCTCAACCCGTTTTCGGGCTGAGCGGGAACGCTCAGGCAATTATTATTGGAAAAATTTCGTCCACCAGGCTAATTAACCGAACCCAACGGAGGTTTCGAATGAAAAAGTTGAATGAACCCATCGTCGTCGTTAAGTATTCGGATTACACCTGACCTTACTGCTACGTAGCCACCGTGGGTGGCAGCCCCGTTATCGAGGAAGACCCGGACGTCAGGGTCGAATGGGTCAGCTGGGAGGGTAGGCCCCCGGGCCAGGATTTCGCCGGCTACTCGCCGGAGGAAAAAAAAGAGAACTACGAGACGAATCACAAGCCCCTCGCCGATAAGTACGAAGTACCCCTCCGGCCGGCTGGCGGCGACTACAGGACGACAAACGCCCATCTCGCCACTTTTTACGCACGCGACATGGACAAGTTCAGGGAGTTCCGCGACCGAATCTACAAAGCGCGCTGGGTCGACGATCTGGATCTCGAGAGCCCCGACGTGCTCGCCCAGTGCGGCGAGGAAATTGGCCTCGACGGCGGGGAGATCAAAAAAGTCATCGCCGAGAAGCGCTATCTCCCCCTGCTCCACAGCCAGCGGGCACAGGGCAAGAGCATGGGAATTTACGGGATACCCTCCTTTGCCGTCCAGGGGAAGATTTTCTGGGGCAAGGACGTCATCGACGATGTAAAGGCCGAGGTCGCGCGCTTGAAGGAAGAAAAGCTCGCCGAGCAGGAAAAACAGGAAAACTAGGCAAAATCCTCCCGCACATAAAGCGGGAGACTTTATTATATTTGTTTTTGACGCCGCAGCATGGCACTAACACCGGGGGGAGCGAATATGTCCGGCTACAAAAGCGAGATTCGGGACGGGATGCGCATCGATTGGGACGTTCCGATCGAAATGGACGACGGGGTGGTTTTGCGCTGCGATGTATACCGGCCCATCGAGGAAGGAAATTACCCCGCCATATTGTCATACGGTCCTTACGCCAAGTGGTTACACCTCGCCGACGGCTACCCGGCCCAATGGAAAGTGCTGAGCGAAAAATACCCGGAGACACTCTCCGGCTCATCGAATAAATATCAGAACTGGGAGCTGGCGGACCCGGAAAAGTGGGTTCCCGACGGCTTCGCCTGTGTGCGTGTGGACTCGCGCGGGGCGGGTCGTTCGCCTGGCTATATGGAAGTGTGGGCCCCGCGCGAGACGAAGGATTTCTACGACTGCATCGAGTGGACGGCCGATCAGTCCTGGTGCAACGGCAAGGTGGGCCTGAACGGTATCTCTTATTACGGAATGAATCAGTGGATCGTGGCGACCCTTCAACCGCCCCACCTTGCGGCCATGTGCGTCTGGGAGGGGGCGGCCGATCTTTACCGCGACTTCAGCCACCATGGCGGCATTTTATGTCTCTTTGGCGACCTTTGGTACAGAGATACTGTCACGCTGCGCCAGCACGGCCGGGGAGAGCGCGACTGGCGGAGCCGGATTAACGGAGAATGGAGCTCGGGCCCCGAGACCCTCACGGACGAGGAGCTGAACGCCAACCGCACCGACTTTGGAAACGACCTCCTCGAACACGCGCTTGTGGACGATTACTGGAAGGCGCGGATTCCGGATTTTTCAAAGATCAAGACGCCGCTTCTCTCGGCTGGAAACTGGGGGGGCGTCGGGCTCCACCCGCGCGGGAACGTCGAGGGGTATGTTCAGTCGGCATCTGAGGAAAAATGGCTCGAAATGCACGGCCTCGACCACTTCACACACTTTTACACCGACTACGGCGTGGCCCTTCAAAAACGCTTCTTCGGCCACTTCCTCAAGGGCGAGGACACCGGTTGGGACAAACAGCCCAAGGTTTCCCTCCAGGTTCGCCATCCGGGCGAGAAATTCGTCGAACGGGCCGAGAACGAATGGCCTCTCGCGCGGACGGAGTGGACCAAATACTATCTGCACTCGGGCACCCTCTCGCTCAAAACCAATCCCCAGTCCAACGTGCGGGCCCGGCCCTACGACGCTCTCGGGAAGGGGCTTATTTATCTGACCCCGCCCCTCGACGAGGATAAGGAGATCACTGGCCCCGTCGCGGCGAAGGTTTACATCTCCTCGGATACCGAGGACGCCGACATTTTTCTCGTCCTGCGGGTGTTCGACCCCGACATGCGGGAGGTGACCTTCCAGGGCTCGAACGATCCGCACACCCCCGTCGGCCACGGCTGGCTCCGCGCCTCGCACCGGAAGCTCGACCCCAGGAAAACGCTCCCCTACCGGCCCTATCACACCCACGACGAGGTTCAGCCGCTCATGCCGGGCGAGATTTATGAGCTCGACGTGGAAATCTGGCCCACCAGCATCGTCGTTCCGGCGGGCCACCAGATTGGCTTGAGCGTGCGCGGCAAGGATTATGTCCATCCCGGATTCGAGCAGCCTCCGATGCCGGTCACCGGACGGATTTACTCCGGGGTGGGTCCGTTTAAGCACAACCATAAAAAGGACCGCCCGCTCGAGGTTTTCGGCGGGAAAGTGTCGTTCCACACCGGACCCGATCATCCGGCGCATATCCTGTTACCGATCATTCCGGCCAAATAGCCGGGAGGCGGGAGAATCGGGGTTCAAGGGAATCAAGATTCGGTGGAGAGCCTATGCCCAAGGGGGGAAGCGCCCCCGCCCCGGGCTCATCGAATCGTCGAAATGATGTAGAATCGACGAAACCACATTTCATCTGATTCGAGGTTTCGCGATGGCCAAAACCATTGGCTTTATCGGCCTGGGCAGGATGGGCGGAGCGATTGCGGCCAATCTTCTGGCGGCGGGCCATCCGGTTGTGGGCTGCGACATTACAAGAAAGCGCGTTCGTGAGCTGGAGGCCCTGGGCGGAGAGGGGGCCGCTTCACCGGAAGAAGCCGCCACGCGATCGGACCTCCTCATGCTCTCCGTGCCCTGGGACGCGGACGTGGAAAAAGTCCTGCTGGGCGAAAAAGGGGCGCTACCTGTTCTTGGCTGCGGAGCAATGGTGGTGGATTTTTCCACCGTTCTCCCCGCGACCTCGCTGCGGATGTCGGCGGCCCTCAAGGAAGCCGGCGTTTTTTATCTCGACGCGCCCATCAGCGGCAACCGGGCCATCACGAGGGAGCGTGGGGGGACCATCATGGTGGGCGGCGACGAGCGCGCCTACAAACGGGTCCGGCCCGTTCTCCGCAAGACATCCCGCCGCCAGTACTACATGGGCGCGAGCGGCCGGGGGACGCTCACCAAACTCGTTGTGAACACCGTGAGCGAGCTCAACCGGACCGCCCTCGCCGAGGGCCTCACTTTCGGAATGACGGGGGGCATCGACGGTGCGCTGCTTCTCGAGGTCCTGGCCTCGGGTTCGGCCTACTCCAAGCAGATCGACCACAAGGGTGGGCGCATGGTGGAAAGAGAATTCAGAGATCCCGAAGCCATCATCGAAATGTGTGTTAAGGACGCAGAATACATGCTCGAGGCGGGGCGGGAGATCGGGGCACCGCTTCCGCTGACGGCGCTACGTTGCCAACTTTATCAGGCCGCGGCCAATTTGGGCCACGGCCAGGACGACCCCGCGAGCGTGATCGCCCTTTATCAGTCGCTCTCGGGGAAGAAGAAAAAAAATTCGGAAAAAACAAAAATCACGAAAAAGCGAAAAGCGAAATAAATCTTGGCCGGTGGAGATTCGCTGCGGCACGCTACCCCCGCGGTGAGCGGAACACCCGGCAACCCGATGGAACGGGACGAGGTGGAAAAAAAGGCGCTCAATCTGCTCGAGCCCGTTCTCGGAGCGTCGAAGGCCAGAGAGTTGATCGATGCGGTGCGGCATATCGAAGGAGTGGAGGACGTGCGGGCCATGCGGCCCCTGCTGACGGTATAATTTTTTGGCAATGCCGAATCTGTGTTTTTAACGGGGAGTTCCCCAGCGCGGGGAATTCGGTTTCGAAACCCTAATTTCATGATGCAGAAGGAAAGATGAGGGAAATCATGGACGAGTATCATAAAATCGAAGATCGAGACGGAATGCGGATCGAATGGAACGTGCCCATCGAGGTGGACGACGGCACCGTCCTGCGCGCGGACATCTACCGGCCCATCGAGGAGGGCAACTACCCTGCGATCCTGACCTACGGAGTCTACGCGAAGGGCGTGGCCTATCAGGATGGCTATCCGCATCAGTGGAACAAGATGATCGAGGACTATCCCGAAATTCTCGAGATGTCGACCAACAAGTACCAGAACTGGGAGGTGACCGACCCCGAGTGCTGGATCCCGCACGGCTACGCCTGCGTGCGAGTGGACTCGCGGGGCGCGGGCTGGTCGGAGGCCTTCCTGGACGTGAACTGCCCGAGGGAGATCGACGACCTCTACGAGTGCATCGAGTGGGCGGGCACCCAGCCCTGGAGCAGCGGTAAGGTCGGGATGCTCGGCATCTCCTATTATTCCCGGAACCAGTGGCGCGTGGCGGCCAAGCGCCCGCCGCATCTGACGGCCATCATTCCCTGGGAGGGCGGGAACGACCCCTACCGTGACTCGGGCTACCACGGCGGCATCCTGAGCCAGTTCTCGGAGATATGGTCCAAGGTGCAGGTGGCCCACGTCCAGTACGGATACGGGGAGAGAGGGAAAATCAGCCCCAACACGGGCTTGCCGGCCGCCGGACCCGTCAATCTATCCGACGAGGAATTGGCCAAGAACCGCGTCAACGCCTTCGAGGAGCTTAAAAAACACCCCCTCGACGACGAGTGGCACCAGTCGCGGCGGGCCGACTTCTCTAAGATCGAGGCTCCGCTTCTCTCGTGCGCCAACTGGGGCGGTCAGGGAATCCACCCCCGGGGCAATTTCAACGGCTACATGGAATCGGCCTCGAAGCAGAAGTGGCTCGAGGCCCACGGCGATTCCCACTGGGCGCTCTTTTCAAGCGGCTACGGGCTCGACCTCCAGAAAAGATTTTTCGATTTTTTCCTCAAGGATATCGACAACGGCTGGGACAAGACCTCTCCCGTCACGCTCAACATCCGCCACCCCGGCCCGAAGTTCGTCCCCCGGGAGGAGAGCGAGTGGCCAATCGCCCGGACCCAGTGGACCAAGTTTTTCCTCGACCTCGACAACAAGGCGCTCACCACCGAGCCGGCCGGGGAGAGTTCACTCGAGTACGACGGCCTCGGCGACGGCGCCACGTTCTGGATGCCCGCGCTCGAAGAAGAGATGGAGATCACGGGGCCCATGGCCGCGAAGCTGTTCGTGTCGTCCTCGACCGAGGACGCCGACCTGTTCCTGATCGTCCGGGTGTTCGATCCGAACGGCGATGAGCTGACCTTCATGGGCTCGACCGACCCGAACACGCCCATCGCCTGCGGCTGGCTCCGCGCTTCGCACCGGGCGCTCGACCCGAAGAAGAGCCTGCCCTACCGCCCCTATCACCCGCACGACCGGGAAGAGAAGCTGACGCCCGGCGAGGTCTACGAGTGCGACGTGGAGATCGTCTCCTCGTGCATCGTCGTACCGGCCGGCTGGCGGGTGGCGCTCACCGTCCGGGGAAAGGACTACGAGTACGAGGGAGAGCTGAGCGATTTCGCGAAGAGTTTCCACTACGGAACCCGCGGAACCGGGGGCATGACCCACAACGACCCCGACAATCGGCCCGAGGAGGTATTCGGCGGCAAGGTGACGCTACACACCGGAGGCAGCCGGGACGCCTATGTGATGCTCCCGATCATACCGCCGAAATAGCGCGGTTGTTTTAGTGGCTCAAGAGCCTTTTTCGAAGAGTTAGGCGCTTTTTTCCTGAATCAGGACAACCGCGTCGATCTCGACGATGTCGTCCTGATTCAGGGCGCGGACTTCGATGATGGTCCGGGTGGGGAGGTGTTCGCCGAAATATTCTTCGTACATGCGGTTGAGCGCCGGTCGGTGCGCCTTCATGTCGGTGACGTATACCGTGGTCGATAGGAAGGCGGCCATCGAACCTCCGGCCGACTCGGCGATGGCCTTGAGATTCTCGAAGGTCCGCCGCGCCCGCGCCTCGATGGTGGGCTCGACCAACTCACCCGTCCCGGGGTCGATGCCGCGCTGGCCGGCGATGAAGAGAAGGTTCCCGGCGCGGCGGGCCTGGGCGAACGGACCCTTCGGGGCGGGAGCCCCGCCGGTCTGAATGGTTTCGGGCTCTGTCAATTTGATTCCCTGAAAAAAACCGCCTCCTGAAATCGGAGGACGGGGATCGTGTCTTCCGGGCGAAAACCGCCCCCGGGGGAACGCCCATCTACCGGGCGGGCCCTATTTTTTCTTCTTTCCCTGAAGCTCGACGGGAAAAGCGATCTTGAGCCATTGCGCGGTCTTCGCCGTGGCCGCGCTCTCATCGCTACCGGGAATAAACGCGATGGGCTCCTTGGGCCGGCCGCCGTCCTTTTCGAGCATGAAAACATCGACGCCAAAGCCGTAGAGATCGTGCTCGCGCGTTTCGAGCTGATATTTCACCTCGTTGTGCGAAACTTCCACCATGGGTTGACTTCCCTTTCAATAGACCGCCGGGGCGGGACAAAATTCAGGGGACTCCATCATAGCGAAACCCGCGATTCGCAGTAAACCCCGATGCCCTCCCGGTTCGGGGGAAGGCGTTTATTCTTGACCCCCGATTTCCGCTATGATAAAGCCTAAGCTTCCGGGCCGTTAGCTCAGCGGGAGAGCGCTGCCTTCACACGGCAGAAGCCACTGGTTCGATCCCAGTACGGCCCACCAATTATTTCAACTACTTGCAAGGGTTTCTGTGCAACTTTAGTCCTTGTAAATTACGTCTTGCAACCACCATGCAACCAACTGACAGGGCCATAAAAATTTCCATTTTCATGTGATTATTATCCTCTTTATCTTCATTGGGACCATCCGAGAACCCT
>NYYB01000105.1 GCA_002685755.1 Nitrospinota bacterium | reverse complement strand
GCCCGCCGCAGGCCTGAACGTCGAACCGAAAACCATCGAGACCCAGGATCGGGCCCGAGGAGAATTTACTCCGCGTAGGAAAAACCGGGCTCAGCGTCACGAAATCGGCCCCGGCCGCAAATGCCTCGGCCGCCTCCCCGCCGCTGTGGGCCGAGTATCCGATCAGCCCCCGGTAGCCGGCGCGGACGGCCTCGACCGGCTTGGTTGCCTTTCCGAGATGGACCCCCGCCGCCCCGAGTTCCCCGGCCAGCTCCGGCGAGCCGTTGACGATGACGCGCGCGCCGAACTCACCGGCCAGCGACATCACCTCCCGGCCCAAGTCGAGGCGCCCTTGTCTCGGGAGGTCTTTTTCCCGGAACTGGAGAAATCGCACACCGCCCTCAAGAGCGCCCCTGAGCGCTCCGGTGATATCCCCCGAGGGGGGGGCATTCCGGTCCGTGATGAGATAGAGGGGGTCGAGATCGACGCTCACCCGGGGCCCGCCTTCCCCGGCGGTCAGGAGCCGATGACGCCCTCGAGCGGACTCGAGGCCGTCGCGTAGAGTTTCATGGGAATCCGGCCCGCCTCGACGCCGAGCCGCATGGCGCGGGCCATCTTCACCGGGTCGCCGGCGCCCGCGATGGCCGTCTGCATGAGCACCGCCGTCGAGCCCAACTCCATCGCCACAGCGGCGTCCGAGGCCGTCCCCACCCCGGCGTCCACAACCACCGGAATCGAGGACTGCTCCATGATGATCTTGAGATTGTAGGGGTTGCGGATGCCCATCCCCGAGCCGATCGGCGCCGCCAGCGGCATGACCGCGTGGCAGCCCAGGTCCTCGAGCTTTTTGCAGACGACCGGATCGTCGATGCAGTAGGGCAGGACGGTGAAGCCGTCGTCCAGCAGAACCCGGCAGGCCTCGAGCAGCCCCTCGTTGTCCGGGAACAGGGTTTTCTCATCACCGATGACCTCGACCTTGACGAAATCGGACCCCGTCGCCTCGCGTCCGAGGCGCGCCGTCGTGACCGCGCTCTTCACGTCAAAACAGCCCGCCGTGTTCGGCAAAATCGTGCATTTCTCGCGGTCGAAGTTCGCCCAAAAGCCGTCCTTCGTGTCGTCGTTCAGGTCGGTGCGCCGGATGGCGACGGTGACGATCTCGGCACCGCTCGCCTCGATCGCCTCGTGCATGACGTGAAAATCCGAGTATTTTCCCGACCCCACCCAGAGGCGGGAGGTAAACGATCGATCGCCTATCTCGTAGCTGCTCATGGTTCCCTCTCCTTGCCCCTTCGGGGGGCGAAACCGCGCGGCCTAGCCGCCGCCGACCGCGCGCACGATTTCGATCTCATCGCCCTCTGAGAATTTAACCGCGGCGTAGTCGCCGCGCCGGACAATATCCATATTGACCGCGACGGCGAGGCCGTTCACCTCGAGGCCGAGCGAATCGAGCAGGTCCGCCACCGTGGCCCCGCTCTCGACCTCTCTCGCCTCGCCGTTCACCTGAATTTTCATGTTCGAGCCTTTAACGCAAAAAACAAAAAAACCGCTGTCCCCGTGGGAAGCGGCCAAAGAACCCTGGAAAGAAACTCAAGAGACTTTCCGATTTCTCCGTCCCGCTTCCCTTCGCTGGAATTACCCAGATCAGGTTCTAAGGGTTGCCTCTCGTACCGAGGCTCTCAGATACCCACCCCTAGCAGGTCTACACAGACGCGATCATACCCCTTGGCCCGCCCCTGTCAATCGGGGCCGGAGCGCTTCCCGCCGGTTGATTAAACTCCCCTACAAGACCTCGGGTTCGACGGGCCTTCCCTCCTCGGCCGAGCGGACGATGGCCTCGAGGATGGCGACGGCGGCCATGCCCTCCTCGCCGGCGACCTCGGGCTTTCGGCCCTCGAGGATGGCGCCGGCGAAATCGTCCATCTCCTCGGCGAGGGAAATGGCGAGTTGTTCCGCGCCGTCCGGCATCGGCAGGCGCTCGAAGGTATCGGCGTCCTCTCGCTTGAGAGAACACTCGCCCCCGTCCACGTCGAGATAGATGACGCCCTCGGTGCCGTGGACCTGAAAGAAATTCCGATCGGGGGTTACCATGGTGCCGCCCAGGTAGCCGAGGGCCCCGCTCTCGAACTCGAGCACCGCCGTCATCACATCGTCGGGTACGGCGGGCCCGCTGAGCTTGCTTACGAACGCCGAGATTCGCCGGACGGGCCCGACGAGGTGGTTCATGGCGTCGGCCTGGTGGACGGTGAAGCTAGCCAGGGGACCGCCCGGGCTCTCCTCCTTCGAGTTTCGCCAGAGGCCCTCGATGCGGTAGCTCTGGGGCCGGGATTGATTCGCCTCGGCCAAGACGACCTCGCCGATCGCGCCCGCGCGGATGAACTCGGTCGCCTTCCGGTAGCGCGGCGCCCGGCGGGTGTTCTGGCCCACGGCGAGGACTGTGCCGGCCTCCTTGGCGGCGGCGATCATATCGCGACAGTCGGCTGTCGTGAGCGCCATCGGCTTTTCGACCATGACGTGCTTGCCGCTCCGGGCGGCCTCGATGGCCTGGGGCGGGTGCAGGGAGTTCGGGGTGGTGAGGACGACGGCGCCGATGGAATCGTCGGCCAGGATATCTTCGTAGGATTTCATCGGCCGGCCGCCGAAGTTTTTCTCAAACACGGCCATTTTCTCGCCGGACCTCGAAAGGCCCCCGGCGATCTCTATCCGCCCGCTTTTCTTCGCTCCAGCGGCGAGCTGATCGGACCATCTGCCCAGCCCAACGAACGCCATTCTGACTTTATCGCTCATTTCGGTTCCTTGTCTCTATAGGAGATAGGAGTTCGGGACCGCCTACACCAGCCCTTCCATCATGGCGGCACGGGCCTCCGGGTTGTCCGCTAATTTTCCGTCCTCGAGCTCGATCCCGAGCCCATTCGCCACGCGGGCGATGAAGTTCCGATAGGCCGACACGGTGGCGACCTCGAGGATCGCCACGTCGTCGAACCCGTGCGCCCGGAGGTTTTCCACATCGCTCTCGGTCACCGTCCAGGGGGCGAGGGTGATCTTCTCGGCGTACTCGAGCATCGCCAGGTCCTCGGGGCTCAGGCCGGCGCTCCTGAAATCCTCCTTGAGGGACAGCGCCTCGGCGGTCCCGTCCCCCTCGCTCACATCACGGAGAAACGCTCCGTGAGAAACCGTTCAGTAGCGGCACTTGATCATCGAGGAAATCGCCACCGCCAGCATCTCCTCGCGCCGGCGGCCCAGGCTTGTGGCTCCGAAGGTCACCGCGCGCGAAAACGAATAATAGGCTTTGAGCAGATCGGGCTTGATGCTGTATATCTTTTGGATGTTTCCCACGCCGCCGCCAGTGCGCTTTTTTTGCGCCTCGTAGTGGTCCCTGACTTCCCCCTCGGCTTCTTGTTCGTCGACCGTCTTGATCCAGGCCATTCTCGCCTCCTTATGGAATCTCCCGCCGCATCCGCGCGGGCCCCTGTGCAACCCGCCCTCTTTTCGGGTATGAAGGAAGAACATACTTCGATATCGGTGAGGAAACAAGAAAAGCCCACGGCCGCGCCGTTTCGCCCGGCCTCTGAGAAGGAGTCCTCCATGAAAGCAGCCGTTTTCTACGAGCCGAACAAACCGCTGGTCATCGAGGAGGTCGAGGTCGACCCCCCGAAGGAGGGCGAGATACTGGTGAAAATGGCGGCGGCGGGGGTGTGCCACAGCGACCACCACGCGATGACGGGCGAGATGCCCATCGCCTCGCCGGTCATCCTCGGCCACGAGGGCGCGGGCGTCGTCGAGGAGGTGGGCCCCGGCGTCACCTCCCTCCAGCCGGGCGACCATGTCGCGAGCGTTTGGCGCTACGCGTGCGGAACCTGCGAATACTGCCTCATCGCCCGGCCCCAGCTTTGCCCGACGAGCGCCCGGATGCGCTCGAACGCCACCCTCTCGGACGGAACCAAGCGCTTCAGGATGGGCAACACCGAAGTCGGCCACCATCTGGGCGTCTCGACGTTCAGCGAATACTCGGTTATGAGCGAAAAATCCGCGCTAAAAATCCGCGACGACATGCCCCTCGACAAGGCCGCCGTCGTGAGTTGCGCGGTGATCACCGGCGTCGGCGCGGTTGTCAACGCCGCAAAGGCGCGGCCGGGCGAGAGCGTCGCCGTCTTCGGTGCGGGAGGCATCGGCCTCAACGCCGTCCAGGGCGCCGCGCTGGCCGGGGCCGATCCGATCATCGCGGTCGATGTTTTCCAGAACAAGCTCGACATGGCCAAGAAATTCGGCGCCACCCACCTCGTCAACGCTTCGGACGAGGACCCGGTCGCCCGCATCCGCGAGCTCACCGGCGGCCAAGGGGCGCACCACGCCATCGAGGCCATCGGCAACACCGATGTCGCCACACAGTGCTTCAACGCCATCCGCCCCGGGGGTACGGCGGTGATGATCGGCATCACGAGCCCCAAGGCGGCCGCCGCGATTCCGACTCTCGACCTCGTCACCCAGGAGAAAAAACTCGTCGGCTCCCTCTACGGCTCCTCGGTGCCGCGCCATATGGTGCCGCGCTTGATCGAGCTCTACATGGCCGGAAAGCTCAACCTCGATGACTTGCTCACGCGCTCCTACCCGCTCGACCGGATCAACGAGGCCTACGAGGCCCTCATCGCGGGTGAGGTGGCCCGGAGCGTCATCGCCTACGACTGATTGGCGACGCCCCAGCGGAAGGTGTGGCATAATTCTCCGCATGAAACGCAAGCTGATTCATTTCGCGATCCTCCCGGCCCTCGCCCTGGTGCTGGCCGGGTGCACCCTCCGGCAGGCGGTGGCCCGGTCCTCGGCCGCCGTTCTCGACGACATGATCGCTGCGCTGAACGCGGAGCCCGACCCGGGGCACGCCAGGGAGGCGACCGCCTCGCTGCTCGTCATGATCGAGGGCTTCGTTCGCGCCGACCCCGGAAACGCCAGGCTCCGCCGCTCCGCCGCCCAGGCCTACGGCGGCTTTGCCTTCGGGTTTCTCGAAAAAGAGGAGCCCGCCCGAGCCCGGCGGCTTTACCTGAGGGGCCGCGACCACGGACTCAGCGCCCTCGGGCTCGCATCGGGGGCGAAGGAAACCGCCTTCCGCGCCGCGCTCGGCCACGTCGGCCGGGACCGGCTGGCCCTTCTGTTCTGGACGGCCTACTGCTGGAGCGGGTGGATCAACATGAGCCGCCAGGACCCCGACGCCGTGGCCGACCTGCCCCGAGTCGAGGCGATGATGGCCCGCGCCCGCTTGGTCGACCCCGGATATTTCCACGGCGGGCCCGAGCTTTTCTTCGGGGTCTACTGGGGCAGCCGCTCCCGCCTCATGGGCGGGGACCCCAAAAAGGCTAAGGCCGCCTTCGCCCGCGCCGTCTCGGCCTCGAAGGGCCGCTTTCTGATGGCGAAGCTTCTCTTCGCGCGCCACTTCGCCGTCCAGGCGCAGGACAAAAAACTGTTCACCCGCCTGCTCGGTGAGATCGAAAAGGCGCCCGAGGGCCTCCTGCCCGCCCAGGCGCTGGCCAACGCACTCGCCCGCCGCCGCGCCCGTGAGCTTCGCGAGCGGATGGAAGAGTTGTTTTGATGACTCGAAAGCTGATAACCCTGAAATTTATGGCGGCCCTTTTGATCGCCCCGGCCCTCCTGCTCGCCTCGCCGCCCGACACGCAGGCGGCGCGAAAGCACGTCATCAAGTTCGCCAGCCTCGCCCCCGAGGGGACCACCTGGATGCGCGTGATGCGCGGGCTCGACCGCGACATCCGCAAGGCCACGAAAAAAACCGTGCGCTTTCGCATCTACCCGGGCGGCGTCTCGGGAAACGAAAAGGACGTTGTCCGCAAGCTGCGCGTGGGCCAGCTCCACGCGGCCGGCTTCACAGGGGTGGGTCTGGGCGAGATCGTGCCGGCGACGCGCCTGTTCGAGCTTCCCTTTTTTTTCAGGAGCTACGCCGAGGTGGACGCCGTGCACCGGGAGATCGACGGCTGGTTCGAGGAGGCTCTCCGGAAAAAGGGCTATACGCTCCTCGGTTGGTCCGAGGTGGGTTTCGCCCATTTCTTCTCGAAAAACCCGGTCACCTCGGTTGAGGATCTATCGCGGCAAAAAGTGTGGATGTGGGAGGGCGATCCGCTCGCGCGGGCCTACTTCGAGGCGATGGGGGTGAGGCCGATTCCGCTCGCTGTCACCGACGTGCTCACCTCGCTCCAGACCGGCCTCGTCAACGCCGTCTACATCAGCCCGCTCGGCGCCGTCGCCCTCCAGTGGTTCACCAAGGTGCGCCACATCAGCCCGGTCCCGATGGCGAACGTCACGGGCGCCCTCGTGATGAAACGAAACCGCTTCGAGCGGTTGGGAGACGGATTCGGCGCGCTGCTCATCGAACGCACCCGCGCGCGGATGCACGAACTGCGTCGTCTCACACGGGAGGAGAACGGGCGCGCCATCCGGGCGATGACCAAGCGCGGGCTCACCCTCTCGGCCCGGCCCTCTCAGGCCGCGCTCGCCGAAATGCGCCGGGTGGGCCGCGTGGCGCGTGAAAAACTCGCCGGCAAACTCATCCCCCGCGAGTTGATCGAACGTGCCGAGGGCGTCCTCGCCCGCCTGCGGGCCGGGAAACCCGCCCGAAAATGATCGACGCCCTCGGGGAGCGCTGGGCGCCGCTCGACGCTGCGCTCGCCCGGTGGGAGCGCGGTGCGCTCATCTCACTTTTGTTCGTCATGCTCCTCGCCGGTTTCGTCCAGGTCGTCCTCCGCAACGTGTTCAACACCGGAATCCTCGGGGCCGACCTTCTCCTGCGGCAGGGGCTTATCTGGCTCGGCCTCCTGGGCGCGTCACTGGCCGCGGGCGGGACCGGGCGGCACATCGAGATCGACCTCCTCTCGCGGGCGCTCCCGGCGGAGCGGGCAAGACCCGCGCGGCGGCTGGCCGACGGTTTCGCGGCGGTGGTCTGCGCCCTGCTGGCGCGGGCCTCGGCGCTGTTCGTCATCGGCGAGTTCGGGGCGGGAAGCCGGATCGCCGGTGTATTTCCGGCGTGGGTGTTTCAGCTGATCCTTCCGGCGGGGTTCGCGCTGATGGCGCTTCGCTTC
>NYYB01000193.1 GCA_002685755.1 Nitrospinota bacterium | reverse complement strand
GCCACATCAGGGATACAGGAACATGGGGAAGCGGCCCATTGACACCGTGGAGAGGTTCGTTAAATCGTCACGGAAGAAGGCTAGCTGAACAGATTAGCTCTCTTGCTGAATCGTCAACAAAAGGCCGGCGGCGGAACAAGCCCCCGTAGTTGGCGACGATTTGCCGGCGGCGTCGAATTAAGAAATTATCCCCTCTAGAATCCGATAGACCAGCATCGTCGCGCCCGCGGCAAAGGGAATTGTCAACACCCACGATGAAATAATGTTGCGAATGACCCGCAAATTCAGCGCGCGAACGCCGCGCGCCATCCCCACCCCGATGACCGCGCCGACGATGGTGTGCGTCGTCGAAATGGGAAGCCCCAGCTGAGAGCAAACCAACACCGTGGTGGCCGCGCCAAACTGCGCGGCAAAACCATTTTGAGGTGTGATCTCGGTGATTTGGCTGCCAATCGTGGCGATGACCTTCCAGCCGGCAATCGCCAAGCCTGCAACGATTCCCGACCCGCCCAGCACGAGCACCCACCACGGCACCGTCACCTTCGCCGTCACCACCCCGTTCTGAAATACGCCGATTACAGCCGCCAGCGGACCCACGGCATTGGCGACGTCGTTGGCTCCGTGCGCGAACGCCACATATCCGCAGGTGGATATCAGCAGAAACTTGAAAAACCGATCCGAAAAATTATCATCCACATGTTCGTTCGAGGAAATCCACCAGCGCGACCCGATAAGAACTACGGCCCCGACCACCAAACCCACCAAAAGAACAGTCCAGAAAGTCAAGGGGAGCTTGAGATTTTTAATCCCCTTAAAAACAAACGACTGAATAAAAACAACGGCGAACACAAAGAGGATGTAGGGAGCATAAAAGCGGCATGCCTTGTTTTGATCTTCCGCGGTCAGGATTTTTTCCCGTACAAAATAGAAGATGAGAAATCCCAACAGCCCTCCGGATACCGGGGAAATGACCCAACTCATCACGATGGTGAACAGGGTGCCGTAATTCAATCCACCCGCGCCCTTGGCGACGAGGCCAAAACCGATCACGGCCCCGACAATTGAATGGGTGGTCGATACGGGCATCCCCATAACCGTAGCCGCATGCAGCCAAAGAGCCGCGCCCAGGAGGGCCGCCGTCATCCCGAGCATGAACTGCTCCGGGTTGTCCGCGAATATGGCCGGGTCGACGATTCCCTTGCGTATGGTGGATGTAACGGAGCTACCGACCAAGACAGCGCCGGCGAATTCAGCGATGGCCGCGATCCATATGGCGTTTTTTAAGGAAACTACACCACTGCCAATCGACGAGGCCATGGAGTTCGCCACGTCGTTGGCACCGATATTCCATGCCATGTAAAGGGCAAAAATACACGCAATAACGACCAATATTAACGCAGTAGTCATGCCGTTTCTTCGAGAAAGGTTTTACAGATATGGAGGACGCTTATTTTTTGTATAGCATCAGGCGGATGCGGTCCACGGTTTTTTCCGAGTAGTTGGCGATGTCGCCCACTTCCCGAAGTATTTTTGACCACCAAAACAGATCGACGGGTTTCAGATCATCTTCCATGTCAAACATCAACCGGAGCATATCGAACTGGGCTTTGTCGGCCTTCCATTCGAGTTGACCAACAGTGTCGATTTTTTCGAGCACCTCATCGGCCTCGGGACCCGCGAGCCCAACCTCGAGTAATCCCTCCAGCGAATCCATCACCTCAAAAGTAGACCGGAAAGTGCCCACACACCGATCCACGTAGGCAATAAGCGGATCCTCCCACGAGGGCGGGACAAATGTCCGCCGCACAGTCAGGAGAAAAGCAATATCCTCAACCGTATCGGGAATACTGTCCTGCTGGGAAAGCACACTGAGAAGATCGGCCCGGTCCACAGGCAGAAAAATACTCCTCGGAAGAGAATCCCGTATCTCGTTCTTGATCTCGTCGGCTCGATGCTCAATCTTGGAAATATCCTTGGCGATGGAGGCGAGTTCTTCATGATCTCCCGCCAACAAAGCCTCAAACATGGAACGAACCCGGTCAACGCACTCGCCCGATGCCACCATATGCTCCTGCAGGGCGCCAAAGGGCGATTTAGTAAAAAGCTGAACAATGGCTCGCATTCAAATGCTCCCGTTGTGGATGAGCTCCCTTCTTTTGGCGGAAATTACGCCTCTTTTATGGGCCGAGTCAACCTTTAATTAATCAGGAATTCACGAATTATGAATATAATCCCTCGCAACAATAATTTGGGGGGCATTTGCCCTTCCCTGAACCCACCGGCATCATTGGATTTGTAAACGGACAATCTCAAAATTTAGGGATTTGAGTTGATTTCCCTCCAGCCCCTCAACATCGCCGGGGCTGCCTGAACAGGATGGAAGACGATGTTTTTTCTAAGGAAATTTATTGCAGCAACCCTATTTCCCGCTGCTTTGTGCGCCGAACTCATGGCCATTGGCCTCTTCTTCTTGTTGATGACCCGGCGGAAGAGCCTGGGAAAGATTTTTCTTTCCGCCGGAATCCTGTTTTTCTTGCTGGTCAGCCAAAGTGTAGTGAGCGACGCACTGCTCAGACCGCTGGAATCCACTTATCCGACCCTTCAGGAGCCGGGCCGAATTGCCTCAAAAAGTCCCAAAAGTATTCGTTGGATAGTCGTTCTCGGCGGTGGATACAGCTTCGACCCAGACCTTCCGATTACCTCTCGCCTCTCACCTGCCAGTATCTATCGCCTCATTGAAGGTACTCGGCTTCTGCGTAGATTTCCGCGCAGCCGGCTCATTCTATCGGGAGGCACTATCTGGAACAAAGAATCCGAGGGAAAAGGTTTTCAGAGACTGGCTATCGCTTTGGGCGTGGATAAGCAGAGAATAATCCTTGAGGAAAAATCGCGAACCACCCGGGATCAGGCAGTATATATCAAAAAAATTATCGGAAATGACAGGCTAGTCCTGGTAACTTCAGCCTCTCACATGCCCAGGGCGATGGCGATGTTCCAAAAGGAGGAAATGAACCCCATTCCGGCGCCAACGGACCACCGGGTATCAAAAAATCCTTCTCCGGTTTATATGAGACTTATCCCCAATGCAGACGCTTTGGTAAAATCAAAGCGGTCATTCTATGAGTACCTGGGGCTGGCCTGGGCCAAATTACGCGGCGATATCAATTAGCCGCCGAATCGAGGTTCTCTTTTTCAAGTACGAAAATTATCTGCCGAACGATGCGGTTTTCGTGGATGACAGGTTATTACCGCTGGCAGACTCATCGCAATGAAGCGTTCCATTCCCCGGAATTTCGGATTTGGGGGTCACCATCACCTGAAAGCAGTCCGCGCAAATACCGTGAGAAACGGGAACCTGCTCCGCCTTGGGAGGAACAACGTCCAGGTGCACGATGGGCTCAATCAACCCTATTCCGTGGTACGTCCCATCATCACCCAAAACCCGAAAACAATAACCACATTGCTTAACCATTCTGATATCCCCTTTTCTCATCACTCAATCAACAATGCCGAGGCTAAACGATCTCATCGTTATATTTGCTCAAGCCAGGGTCGTACGGTCCTGAAAACCACTCGTCCCATATAAGTGCAACCTTTGTGCCGATTCGAAGTCCAGGGGAAAATCGACCTAACTGTTAAATTATAAAGAATTACCATTCAAAAATTCCTGCTCCCTTTATTCACACCCTTCACCACCGTCAGGAAATCCTTTCCACTTATCAGAGAAATGGGACGACAAAATACACAATTCACTAAATAACAAAGACATACATGGAGATAATTTTTTGCGGGAATCAGACGCAAGGAGCCATATTCCTGGCGCCTTGAAACGATATTCCGGAACCATGGGAGAGAATTGATCTCAAAAAGAGAGGTGCATCACTAAAACTCTTGGATTTCACCCGATTATTATGATTTTAGCGGCTGCTCCTCATTCTCCGAATCAGGGACTCCCGGAATCAGGGTCCGGGACGGGAGGCCCAAGGTCGTCACCGGATACATCGCCGGAGGAGGAATCCGAAACGGATGGATCCGAGACGGATGAGGGCTCGGGGCCGGGCTCTCCCTCTGAAGCCAGGGGGAGGAAGGGGCGAACCTTATAAAAGGAGCGCTGCATAATTGAATTTCGGCTTGTAAATGGTTCATCGCCCCGATCCAGTTCAATGGTGCGCACGACCAGATTAAATTTCGCATCGATATCATCGGCATAGTGAAGCAGCATTGCCTCGGGCGTCATCGGCACCTTCACCGTTCCCCATTCGAGTTGCCCTTGGTGGGCAAGGATCATATGTTCGATGTGGAGCAGAAATTCCTCGGGCAATTTCCCGAACTGCTTGGCCCGATCACGGACGATATCCCTGCTCAGAACCACGTGCCCCAAAAGCCTTCCCTCTTCCGTGTAAGAAATCCCCCCGCTCGCCGAAAGTTCATCCACCTTCCCGATGTCGTGCAACATCGCGCCGGCAATGAGCAGATCCTTTGAAACATCGTATTTATCCGCCAAATACAGGCAGGTTTTCGTCACCGAAAGGGTATGCTCCAAAAGCCCCCCAAGGTAGGGATGATGAATCCGCAAGGCGGCCGGCCAGGTTTTGAATTTCTCCTCGTAGGGGTCAAAAACAGATATGAGAAATTCACCCACCAAGGGATGGCAGGCGAGGGCTATCTGGCGAATTTCCTCCCACATGGAGTCAATGTCGAAGGGGGTCTGCTCGACGCAGTCCTCCGGGCTAAATCCCTCCTCGAAATCCTCGTCAATGACTTTGCGAATTTTCTGGACACGAAGCTGAAGCGCTCCCCGGTAGGATTCCACCGAGGCGCGAACCTTGACGAAGTCCCCCTGCTCGATCACACCGAGCACCTGCTCCCCGGCTTCCCACACCTTCGCGGGTAGCGCGGCCGAGCGGTCCTCGAGAACTAAATCCAGATATTTTTTCCCGTTTCGCGTTTCCCGCTCGCCGTATTCGCGAATCCGGAAAAACCCGTCGAATCTCTCGCCTTCCCTGAGTTCCGATATCCTAGGCATTCCGTTCTCCTGAAGCGCGGCCCGCCCCAGGGTCCGCCCTCACTCGATTCAAAGGCAAATATTTTTCTTTAATTAAAACTCCAACAATCCGCCCCCGGCGTCAATAGACGAAAGCCCGGGAAACCCGCTCCAGGTCCGCCATTGATATAATTTTTTAACTTGTCGGCAACTTATTGATTATTTAATATGGTTTTCATCCGCCTCTCCACCGCCCCCCGCGAGATCGCCATTCATGGACAGAGAAGTCCTGTTCGCAGCCGCAATGGTGTGTGGTTTCATCGGCTCGCCTCATGCCGCCCGGAGCGCCAGGCTCTCTGTTGCCGGCAGATACCAAATGGCTCGCATAGAAAGAGTCATCGACGGTGATACCGCCATCACGGAAAAAGGGTGGAGAGTCCGCTACATCGGGATTGATACGCCGGAAACCCATCATCCCAGGCGGCCCGTTGAATGCATGGGAAAGGAGGCAACCAGGGCGAATCGAAACCTGGTTGAAGGGAAATTGGTAATTCTGGAGTCCGATGTGAAGGATTTGGATCGATACGGCCGAAAACTCAGATATGTATATTTACCGGATGAAAAAGGCCAGCCCATGCTTTTTGTGAACGCCGAGTTGGCGGCCCGCGGTTTGGCTCAGGCGAGATTTTATCCGCCCGACATCCTCCGGAAAACCGAAATTAGAGCGGCGGAGCGAAGAGCCCGCCGGGCCAAACGGGGAATTTGGAAGCTTCCGCCGAGCCGCCCCCGGGGCAAAAAACGCGGAATGGTCCTGGCGGACCCGGCCCGAAAACTATATTACCGCCCGAGAACGCAGCCCTATGAAAACCTTCGGTGCCTCTCCGGGAGGGTTGCTTTTTCATCCGTAGCCAAGACCCAAAATGCGGGTTACCGGGATGGAATCCCTTAATTGTCTTCGTAGGTGCTGCCCGTCCTTCGAAGCTGGCGATTTGAGCGGCGTGTTTCGATTACGAGGCGGCGGTTCTTTCTAGAGCGCTTGTTGAAGGCCGGCGCCTGGCGGTATTTGCCTATCTTGGGAATTCGTTTTCTCGGAATTTTCTTTACGGGAATGTTTTTTCTCTTGGCTTCGGCTTTTTCGACAAAAACATTTCCGCCGGCCAGAAAAAAGGCCAGGAAAACCATCGAAACCATCACCCGGACGGAATATCTTGACTTAAATCGAATCATTCGCACCCTCTCATGGGTCGCCCTTTGGGCCAGGCTGGGATGGCCCTTTGGCCTAGGGATAGTCCCTCCGGGGGATATTCCCCGGAGCTGGGCATTGTCTGCTCCTGGGG
>NYYB01000192.1 GCA_002685755.1 Nitrospinota bacterium | reverse complement strand
ACGCCGATGACGGGGGGGAGTTTCTTCGCTTTCGCAGCCTTGAAAAGGATCGGAATCGGGCGCGGGAGGCCGACGTGGGTTCGGCCGGCGAGCACCCAGCCCATGGCCTGTGCTCCGCCCTGGGCCGCGACGAATTGGGCGTCTACGCCTTCATCCTGGTAGTAGCCCAGGAAGTTGCTGATCCAGAGGAATGAAATTCCCGGGTTGAACAGGGGATTCGCCATTGTCACTTTAATGTTTTTCAACTTTTCCGCGGCCGAAGCCCCCGGAGCAGGCAAGGAAAAGACCGCGATCATTGCGACCAGCACTAATCGAGCCAACATTGTTTTCATTTGATCTGTCTCCTATAGGGTTAATATTTGCCTCGCCTGGATTATTTCATGCGAGGCGGGATGGAAATGCTGTTCTCCTGATTATTATTCCTCCACAATCGCGACCGGGCGTACCCATGCGCCGCTCGCGTCTTTTACGTTGACCGGGAAGCAGGCCAGCTTGAAGCTGTGCGGTTTCGGAATCGCGCCGATGTTCTGTAGTTGCTCGATCTGGAAATACTCGCGTTGCCGCCCGAGGATGTGGTGGCAGGGCATGAGGGATTCGCGCTTGCCCACCTTGAACTCTGGAATCTGGTTCCGGAACGGGCGGTCGAAGCCAAAAGCGTCGATAGCGATGACGCGGACCCCCCGGTCGAGCAAATACTCCGTCGCCTCGATGCTCATCCCCGGGTGGAGTTCGGAGTAGTCCGGGTCGTCCCGCTTCTCGCCGGTGCCCGTCCAGAGGAGGGCGATGTCGCCCGCCTTGACTTCGTAATCGATCTTCCCGAGCGCCTCCTTAATGTCGTCTTCGGTGATCCAGTCGCCGGTGTTCTTGTGGCGGAGGTCGATCACCACGCCGTCGCCGTAGCACCACTCGAGCGGCACCTGGTCGATCTTCCGGGAGGGCTCTCCCGCGACGGTGGGGCCGTAGTGCCAGGGCGCGTCCATGTGGGTGCCCGAGTGGGTGGAGACGGTCAGGAACTCGGCCGCACCGCCCACGCCGTCATGAAGCTCCTCGATGGGAATGTCCCAGCTTTTGGCCGAGCGCGTGCCGAACTCGTTGTGATCGAGATAGGTGATCTCGGGAGGGCGCGGCTCGTTGGCGCCGTTTTCGAGAGGGCTGCTGAGGTCGATGAATCGGGTTGCGCACATGAATAACGCTCCTTGGAAAAATGAGTTTTCTGCGCCTGGTGAAACGCGGCGAAATCGGTTTACGAAGACACCCAGAGCTTCCTCTCCTGTGGGTATACGAATTCGTAGCCGGTCTCGGTCACGATGACGGTTTTCTCTATTTGGGTTCCGCCCATGCCGAAAATCTGCATCGGATTTTCGAGGCAGAGCGTGGTTCCCGTCTCGAGCGGAAAATCGCTCGAGGGGGGCAGGAATTCGCTGTTTTGCGGAAACGGGTTTGTGAGAACGTAGGGTACCTCACGCTGCTCGAGGCCGATGGCGTGGCCGGCGAAGTTGCCGTTGTGCTCCGGGAACCCGCCCCCCTGGCTCGCCGCCAGCATGGCCTTGTAGATGGTCGAGCCCAGGGCGCCCGCCTTGACCTCGGCGAGGCCAGCCTCGAAGCCCGCCTCGGTCGCTTTCCAGAGGTCGCTCTGCTCCTTGGTCGGCTCGCCCACAACGCCGCCCCAGCCCGTGTCGGCCTGGTAGTTGCACAGATGGAGGCCCGCGTCGAATTTCCACATCTCGCCCTTGGCGATTTTTTTGTCCGTCGGCGGAAAAATAGCGACCGAGCGGCGGCCCGAGCATAAGTGAAACCATTGCCATTTGCCTCCGCCCCGGCCCACCTCGGCCGCGAAGACACTGGCCACTTCACGCTCCACCGCGCCGTCGGCGACGGCCTCGGAGGCGGCGATGCAGGCCTTCTCGTTCAGAGCGGCGGCGGCGCGCATCGCTTCGATCTCGTCCGGGCTTTTCACCATCCGGATCAGGCGGAAAAGACCGCTCGCGTCGATGAGCTCCGCTCCGGGCAACGCCTCTTCGATTTGCGCCCGGACGTTCGGCATGATGCGTTCCTGATCGAGGGCGATGCGCCCTTTGTCGAGTCCCCGCTCGCGCAACGCCAGCGCCAGCGCGGCGCCGGGGGATTTCTCCCGGCGGGCGTCGTTGTTGTAGAGGCCGAGGAAGGTTTCCTCCTCGGGGGTCTGGGCTGTAACGCCGGGGGGCTGAATCAGGGCGCTTCTGCCGCCGAAGGTGTAGAGGTCCTTGATCCAGGACTGCTGCATCGAGACGTAGGTGACTTCCTGGCCGGGGACGATCATTGCGGGCGATGTGCCGGTGTCCCGCGGAAAGACGGCGAACATGTGGACGGAGTAGACATACACCTTGTTCGACCAGCCCCAGGTGCCCGCGACGTAGGTCACGTTTTCGGGTGTACTCGCCACCAGCGTATCGATATTGTGCTCTTCCATGAATCCCCGGGCGCGGTCTTCGTTCAAGTACATTCCGAAATCTCCTTTTGGAAGGGGCCGAGATGACGATTTTTCGAAGCGGCAGAACTCCCTCCCTGGGTTGGGCTCATTCGACATCCGGTTCGATTAGGCCAAATCTCGTGCAATTTGGTTGTATGGATATGCCCATTACCCTACCCGAAGAGATGACGAGAGAAAACCTCCGCAAATCATTTGTGGATACTTTTTTCCTGTTTTATGGGCACTTCGGCAATTCGCCCGAATTGCCATCCTGTGGAACAATCAGGGGCCTGACCTTCTTCCCTCTGTGGTGGCCCCTTTGCTAGATTCCATCTCTCCCAATGTATTGTCTCTTATGTCCGCCCTGTTGGTCTCGGTGGCTCAAACCCTCTACCGGACCGGATTGACCCGCCTGAGCCCGACCGCCACGGCGTTCATGATGAATTTCGCTTCGGCCTGGATGGCCGGCGGCCTTGTTTTTTTTCTTGATTCCGGGCCGGGGGAATGGACCTGGGAGGTGTTTTTTTGGTTTGCGATGGTGGGGGTCTGCGGCGGGGCGGCGGGACGATACCTGAATTTTCTGGCGGTTAAGCTCATCGGCCTGGCCCGGGCGTCGGTTCTGATTCAGTCGCTTCTTATCTGGACATCGGCGTTGGGCGTCATATTCCTCGGCGAGCGGCTCACGCCCGGGGTGGCGCTCGGAACCCTCGCCATCACGATCGGCGCCGTACTCCTGGTCTACGAGCGGGAGGAGGGGCGGGAGAAGATACCGCTCTGGCTCTATCTGGTGCCTCTCCTTTCATCATTCATGTATTCCCTGACGTTTTTATTTCGAAAGTTTGGGCTGGCGGTCGTTCCCTCGCCGCCCTTCGGGATGAGTATTTCCACGGGCTGCGGCGCCATGATTCTCCTTTTCGCCATGCCGTTCACCGAGAGGCGCTCCCCCCCGCATCTGGCATCCGCGCTCCCTACTCGCCGTCGTCCTTGGCGCGGCGGTGAATGTCCTCGCCGCGCTGCTTTTCTGGACAGCCGTCCGGGATGGAGAAATCGTTCGCGTGGTTCCCATTAACCGCCTCTCGGTGCTCTTTGTGATTTTCTTCTCGTGGTTTTTCTTCCGAAAACAGGAGGCGGTGACGCTCCGCGTGGTCATGGGTGGTGTGATCTCGGTCGTGGGCGCGTTCATCATCGTTTCGGGGAGGTAGCCCCTCCCTCCCGCACCTCCCCACCGGCGGGGTCGTCGCCACCGGCGAGGAGACATGCGATAATCGGATTTTCCTCCCTTTTCTTTTCCTGTGAGAGTTGTTGACAGTATCCATTGGGCCGAATCTGATGGCGCTCCAGGGCGGGGAGGTTACCCGGGTGATTCCCATTCAGCGCCTCTCGGTGCTCTGTATCATTTTTCTCTCATGGGTCTTCTTCCGGAAGGATGAAGCCGTTTCGGCTCGTGTGGTCTTGGGCGAACTGCTCGCGGTGGCGGGGGCCTGGGCCATCGTCTGGGACCGGTGAATACGCCGGTTTCTTTTTTGGGGGCGAAAGGCGTTGCTTGATCGGATCGAACCCAACCTTTTGTCGTTCGTGGCGGCGATTTTCATCGCGGTGGCCCGGACGATGTACCGCGCGGCGCTGGTTCGCCTCGGAGCCGGCATGGTGGCCATGCTATCGAGCGTGATCACCCTCACGTTCGCCTGGATCTATTATTTGTTTTTCTCGGAAAGGGTAGCGTACTGGCCCCTGGTGGGCGTGGCCTGGTTTGTTGTGATCGGCTTAGTGGGGGGGCTGGCAGGCCGATACATGACATTTTTTTCCATGAAAAAAGTGGGCTTGGCGCGCACCTCGGTCCTCATGCAAACGGGTTTGCTCTGGTCTTCGCTCCTGGCGATTTTGTTTTTGGGGGAACGACCGAGCCTCGCGGTGGGCGCTGGCTCCGCGGCGATCATGTTCGGGTCCATCCTGCTCGTCCTGCGCAGTGAAACGGAGAGAAAAAAAATATCCACTTTCTATTATCTGCTCCCCCTGGCCGCCGCGATGTTCCAGGGGACTTCCCACATTTTCCGTAAATTCGGGTTTTTCTGGATTCATTCCGCTCCCCTCGGAATGAGCCTGTCGAATACCGTGGCCACACTCTCGTTGGTCGCCGTGATGTGTTTCGTCACCGAAGAGGGTGGCCTGCGCTTCTGGGAGCGCCGCCCGATGCTCCTGATTTTCATCGGGGGCGTATTCAACGCCTTCGCCGCGCTTCTTTTCTGGACGGCCGTCCAACACGGCGAGATCGTCGAGGTGATCCCGATCAACCGCTTATCGGTATTAATGATCATCTTTTTTTCGTGGCTGTTTTTCAGGCAGCAAGAGGGCGTGACCTGGCGGGTTGTCGCGGGCGGACTGCTCTCGGTGGCGGGGGCATGGGCCATTGTCTGGGGCCGGTGAAGGGAAGCGGCTGTCCTGGATGCCGGGTTGGCTCCAGATAGCGCTTTTCGCCCGCCTTGGAGGGATTTTCGATCTTTAGGCTCGTGTTGACGAAATCCACCCCGGCTCATATGTTTGGTGTATCGGCCAATTTTAAAATAGATTCGGCGCCTTCAAGCCGGCCCAGCCATTAACGGCTTGAGGCAGTTTTGTTTTCCTATTGAGTGCAATAGTCGCCATCGGGGCGGAGGGTCTTTCGCCCCCCCCTCATAGTGGAGGAAATATGATGAAAACCAGATTGATTTCGATCTTGTCGGCCTTGGTCCTTTTCGCGGGCCTGTTCGCGGCGCCCGCAGCGCGGGCGGCCGGTCCGGGCGATCTGCCCTGCCGGGCGGTGAAGCTCATCGTCCCCTGGAACGCGGGCGGCGGCACCGACGTCATCTTTCGTATCGTCGCCCGCTCGGCGCAAAAGGCGCTGGGCAAGGATATCATCGTGCAGAACATCGGCGGCCAGGGCGGCAACAAGGGCGCCAAGGTGGCCAAGGGCTCAAAGCCCAACGGGTGCACCCTGTTCGCGGGCCACGACTCGATGCAGACCTCCTATGTGCAGGGCCGGGTGAATTTCTCGTTCTTCGCGTTCGAGCCTCTCGTCCTCGTCACCCACACGCCGTCCATCATCGGCGCGCATCCGGGGGTGCCCTGGAAAAGCGCGAAGGCGCTCATCAACGACCTCAAGAAGAACAAGGGCAAAAAAGTGCTCTTCGGCGCGACGCTGGGCTCGACGAGCCACTTCTTCCCGGTGCTCGTCGAGGCCGACACCGGCATCAAGTTCAAGTACGTGGGCTACGACGGCACCCGCCAGCGGATGACGGCTCTCCTCGGCAAGCACATACAGCTCGGCGAGCTCAACATCTCCTCGGCCAAGAAATACCTCGGCAGCGGCAAGCTCATCGGCCTCGGCATAGCACTCGAGAAGCGCGACTCGCGGCTGCCGAACCTGCCCACTCTCAAGGAGCAGGGCATCAACGTCGTCACCGGCGTGAACCGCGGTGTATTCGCCCCGAAGGGAACGCCCGCCGGCATCCAGGCGATGTTTGAGAAAGCCTTCGGCAATGCGATGAAGGACCCCGAGGTTGTGAAGAACCTCACCGCAAAGGGCGTAATCGTTCAGTTCAAGGGGCGTGCGGGCTACCGAGCGTTCCTGAAGGATTCCGCGGCCAAGATTACGGATGCCGCCAAGCGTGTCGGGCTGTATAAGCGTAAGAACTAAATCGAAAACACGGGCATAGGGGCGGCGGTCTGGGAGGGCCGCCGCTCCCGCGCCGGGTGAAGCTTTTTCCTTTTTTTCAGCCTGGCAGGGGCTTTTATGCATGTTCGCGCGGATACTGTCATCGGCGCTTTGCTGGTGGTCTTCATCGCCACTTTGTTTGCGATGACGTTCGACCTGCCGCCGGCCCCCTACGAGACGATGGGCCCCGCCCTGTTCCCGCGTATTCTCCTTGTCGCACTCTTCCCGATGTGTCTCGCGCTTTTTGTGAAGAGCGCGGTTCGCGACTTCCGCGAGGGACAAGCGAAACGGGAAATTGCCTCCTTCGCCGAGTGGTTCGATAATTACCGAAACGTCCTGGCAATTTACCTCCTCTTTTTCATGTTCGCATGGGCACTGCCCTGGGCGGGGTACCTGGCCTCGGGGTTCTTTTTTCTCATGCTGGCGCAGCTGGCGCTGGGGCCCAAGGGCTGGGTGAAGGTGCCCCAGTTTCTGGCCGTGACGATTGGCATTTTGGCCTTGCTCTATTTTATTTTTCGCGTGGTGCTTCTCGTGCTTTTGCCAGAGGGTGAAATCGGTCTGATGTAGGGCGGCGTAAAACCGCACCGCCGTGAAGGAATAAGGATGGTTCTCGAAAATCTGGGTCTCGCCTTCGCCGCCGTCTTTGAGATCAAGACGGTGCTTCTCATATTCGCGGGCACCTTCGCGGGCATCGTTGCGGGCGCCATCCCCGGTTTCACCATCGCTATGGCCGTCATCCTGACGCTGCCCTTCACCTTCGGCATGACTCCGCTTCAGGGTTCGGCGACGATGATGGGCGTTTTCGTCGGGGGCTACTCGGGCGGCCTCATCTCGGGAACGCTGCTGGGCATCCCCGGAACGCCCTCCTCGGTGGCGACCACTTTCGACGGATTTCCGATGGCGCGGCAGGGAAAGCCCGGCCTCGCCCTCGGCGTGGGGATCTGGTCTTCGTTTTTCGGCGGTCTCATCGGCGCGGTGCTCCTCGTCCTGTTCGCTCCGCCCATCGCCCTTTTCGGCCTCAAGTTCGGGCCCTGGGAGTTTTTCGCTCTCATCGCTTTCGCGCTGACCATTATCGCCAGCCTCGCGAGCGAGTCCATGCTCAAGGGCGGGATAGCGGGGCTGATGGGCCTGCTCATCGCCACCATCGGCGATGACGACATAACGGCGATTTCACGTTTTGATTTCGGGATCGATGCGATCAAGCAGGGCTTCGGTTTCCTGCCCGTGCTGATCGGGCTCTTCGCCTTCGCCCAACTCATGAGCGATATCGAGGGCGGCGAGAAGGCCCAGGCATCCCTCATGGACGTGGACGCCGAGAGCGTTTCGGTCGAGCACGGAAGGGCCGTGCGGATCATCCTGAGCCAGCCCATCAATCTCATCCGCTCGGCCTGCATCGGCGTCTTCGTCGGGGCGCTGCCCGCGGCGGGCGGGAGCGTCTCGAACATCCTGAGCTACGATCAGGCCAAGAAGGCCTCTCGGCACCCCGAGAAATTCGGGACCGGCATACCGGACGGTATTATTGCCTCGGAGGCAGCCAACAACGGCACCGCCGGAGGCGCCCTGATCACCATGATCGCCCTCGGCATTCCGGGAGACATTTCGGTGGCCGTCATGCTGGGCGCGCTGCTGATTCACAACGTCATCCCGAGCCCGACGTTTATCAACGATGAGCCCGTCCTTGTTTACGGCATTTTCGTCGCCTTTTTCCTGGCGCACTTCGTCATGATCGGTCTTCAGGCGGTGGGGATGCGCGTGTTCCTCAAGGTGGCCCACCTGCCCAAGTACATCCTGGCCTCGTCGGTGCTGTTTTTCTGCGCCACAGGCGTTTTTGCCCTGCATAACATCACCTTCGATATCTGGACGCTGTTTTGGTTCGGGGCGCTGGGATACCTGATGAAGAAATTCGGCTTCCCGCTCGCCCCGATGATTTTAGGGGTCATCCTGGGCGACCTCGCCGAAGTGAACCTGAACCGCGCCTACATGTCCGACCCCGATCCGCTCCTCTTCTTCACGCGGCCGATCTCGCTGTTCTTTGTCATTCTCGCCTTGATGTCGCTGGTCTTCCCCTTTTGGCAGCGGGCCCGTCATCAGCCCTGGACGGCCCTCTTCCTACCGGTGAGCGCCGTTGTCGTTTCGATTCCCTTCTGGATTTCGCCCGGAGTCCTCAAACTTGTCGGTCTCGCCTTCGCGGTTGTGGGTGCATTCCTGATCTTTAAGCAGCTTCGAAACGGAGCGCCCGCGCGCGAATAGCGTTTTTTGGTTCCGGGCGGTTTCATGCTGAAACACCGGGCGCCCGAGGAGCGTATTCCGCCAACCGGTGGTGAATGGATTAAATCACCCGGGCCTTGACGACGCGCTTGATGGTGAGTCCCTGGACGATGATGGAGAAGATCACGACGCCGTAGGTGACGGCGAGAATTGGGCTTTTCTCCGGGCCTTCGGGCAGGGAGAGCGCCAACGCGACCGAGATTCCTCCGCGAAGGCCGCCCCAGGTGAGGGCGGGTATAGCCCCCCTGGCGTAGTTTCGTTTCAGGCCCAGCAGCGAGATGGGCGCGGCTACGCTGATGAACCGCGAGGCCAGGACGATGGGCACGGTGGCGGCCATCAGCCAGAGAGTCCCTCCGGTGAAAGTCAGGGCGATGACCTCGAAGCCGATGATGAGAAAAAGGGCCGCGTTCAGCACTTCGTCTAGAAGCGACCAGAATTTCTGGACATGATCGCGGGTGTTCTCGCTCATGGCGAACCGGGTGCCGTGGTTTCCGATAAGGAGGCCAGCGACGACGACTGCGATGAGGCCCGATACGTGGATCGCGAAGGCGACGGTGTAGGTCATCATGACGAGCGCGAGGGTGATCATGACCTCCAGGTTGTGCTCGTCGATTGTTTTTATCGCCCGGTAGGCAATCCAGCCCGAGGCCAGCCCGAGCGCCGCGCCCCCGGCAGCCTCCGATAGAAAAAGCCCCAACACGCCGGAGACGGTGAGGGCTTCTCCGCCGCCGCCCGCGCCCGCCGCCAAGGCGGCCAGGATCGTGAAAACGACCACGCCGACACCATCGTTGAAAAGGCTCTCGCCCGCGATCATCGCTTCGAGCTCCTTGGGTACATAAATCGTCTTGAGGATCCCGAGCACCGCCACCGGGTCGGTGGGGGAGATCAGCGCGCCGAACACGAGGCAATAGGCGAGCGGGATGCCGACGCCGAGAGCGTCCGCAGTAAAATAGATCGATAAACCGACTAGAAATGTGGAGATCAGGACGCCGGCCGTTGCCATCGAGGCGATTGCCCATTTTCGTAGGAGGAGGTCGCCGAGATCGATGTGCAGTGCACCGGCGAAAAGCAGAAAGCTCAGCATTCCCTTCATCAACGCTTCTTGAAAGTCGATTTTCGAGAGAAGCGAGCGCATGGCGGACTGGAATTGCGCTTGGGGCAAGAAGGCGTCGAGAACGATGACGCCGAGAGAGGCCAGCAGGGCGATAATGACCAGGCCGATCGACTGTGGAAGCCGGAGCCAGCGATGGTTGAGATAGCCGAACACCGCCGCTAGCGTGAGGACGACGGCGGCAATGGTGAAAACGGAGCTGTCTATCATGCGGCCCCTCCCGGCCGAGACCCGGCAATTCGCTAGAGCAGGTTCGCCGCCTTTAGGATTTTTTCCATCCTCAGGATCAGGTCCGGAATGATGAAGGGTTTAACGACGAAATCGCGCGCTCTTGAGGAGATGCACTCCTTCACCGTATCGGGTGAAATATCGGACGAAAGAATCATGGCCAGCGGGACGTTTCCGTAGGAATTTTTCAGCGTCTTGAGAATTTCAACCGCGGTCATGTCCGGCATCTCGTAGTCGAACAACGCCAGGTAGAAAAAATCGTCCCGAATCATTTTGAGCGATTGGTCGCCGCTTTCCGAGAGCCGGACAAAGTGCTCTAATCTTTGGAGGGAGAGTTCCAGAAGATCGCGCAGGATTTCGTCCTGGGAAGCCACCAATATATTCGCCAACGGTAGTTCACCTATCTAAAGTAAGACAGCCTAAGCTGTTACCTTGCCGATCCCTTCGGCGCCGGATCAGCCGGTCTGAAAAAGTATCTCTATGATTAGCCTGAGAACCTGGCCTCCACCCAAAAATTTCCTTGTTCGGTCGAGAACGGGATGCAGACGGTGGGGCCGCCGGTAGCGATGTGTTTTACGGTGTGGTTTTTCCCGCGGACAATTGTAGGGATAGCAGCCGTGAAGCTGAAGCCTATTTTTTGGAACTGGGATCTGGCGTCGCCCGAGATCATGTTGGTCAATTCACCGACGGCGTCGGCTACATCATCGTTCATCTCGGCGAGGTCTTCTCCGGTCATGTTTCTCACAACGGCGAGGGCGCACCCCTCGGAAAATGTGACCGACATGGAGCCCTTCGCATGACTGGTAATTCCGATAATTCCAGTAATATCGTCTTTAGCGGCCTCGTCCTGTTTAATTCCGAGTTTACCCGGCTTGGGATTCATGCTGGCCATTGTGGTGAGCACCTTGACCGTAGCCTGGAGAAAAGGATTGATGAATTCCGCTTCCATGGATTAATGCCTTCTCGGAGGTCGAATTGCTGCATTTTGATGATCGGGAATATACCCGGAGAGCACCCGCGAGGCCAAGCCCCACAGTAATAGTATCGCGGCTCAAACGAACCATTCAATCTTTTTTTGAAGTGTTTGGGCGATATTGCGGTGTTAAATCCGCAGCCGTCGAGGGAGACATGGAAATTTTTTCCGGTTTCCGATCCGGCATGTGCGGAGAGTGGTTGCTCTGACCGCGCCGGTTAGGCCAGCGAACCGCCGCACGAAGAGCCCGCGCCCGCGGTGCAGCCGTAGCAGTGCTCTCCGGTGAGGATTCCCCGGCCTATGAGTTTCTCCGGGGCGGTGTCCCAGAGTTTAAGCGGTTTGCCGTTTCCGAGGGCCATGTCGAGCATCTGGTTGAAGTCGCAGTCGTATATCGTGCCGTCCCAACCGACGCTGATGAGATCCCGGCACATCAGGCTGGGGAGGGTTTCGGGGTTGTAGGACGTGCGAAGGAGACCCATGTAGCTTTCCTTCTGGCCGTTGGCCTTGAGATAGCTGACGAATCGGGAGATGGGCATGTTGGCGATGGTAAAAAGTTCGTTAAAGCGGATGCCGTGGCGCCGCCCGAGCTCGCGCCGGTAGTCTTCCTCAAGGGCTTTTTGAGGAGGGGGCAGGACGGTCCCCACCGGGTTGTAAACCAGGTTGAGAGTCATATTCCCGGGCGGCCCGAACCCCGTTTCGTTCAGCGTCTTCAGCGCGGAAATGCTCTTCTCGTAAACGCCCTCTCCGCGCTGGGCGTTCACATTATCCTCGAGGTAGCAAGGAAGAGAGCAAATCAGATCGACCCCCTGGTCCCGATAAAATTCGGGGAGCCAATCCATTCCGGGCTCATGGAGTACGGTGAGGTTGCAGCGGATCATGACATGCCTCCCGAGGGCACGGGAGGCCTCGACAAGGCGCCTGAATTCGGGGTTGAGCTCGGGCGCCCCCCCGGTAATGTCCACGGATTCGACTTCCGATGCCGCAAGCCAATCGAGAATCCGGCCGGCGGTTTTGGCAGCCATGATCTCCGTGCGGTGCGGCCCCGCGCCAACGTGGCAATGCTCGCAGGTTTGGTTGCAGTATTTCCCGACGTTGATTTGAAGGGTGGACAGCGCCGTGCGGTCGAGGAGGGGGATATCCTCGCTTATGCGCAAACTGAACGTTGCCGGACTGGCCATTGAAGATGCTGGCGCATTACGGGGGCGGGGGAGGGCTGTTGACTGTGCCATATAAGGATAATCCCGCGCTGCCTGGATTTATTCCAGGCGGCTTTTATTTTTCGGGTGATTTTTACCTTTTTGGCGGAATCAGGCGTTGCGAACCAGTTTCCTGCGCAGGGCCTTGGCCCGATTGCGGACGCGCTTGAGCTTGACCCGGTCCTTCTCGTCAATCGCCAAGTCGCGTTCCTTGTGAAGAGACTTGATCTTATCCTTGATCGCCTTGCGGTCGATCTTGGAGGCTCTCCTCGCCTCAATCAGCGGAATACCGTTGATCTCCTTGAGAGAGCGGATTAACTCGGCCTTGTCCATCCCGTGCACGCTCGTGATTTTTCCCATGTATTGAAGCGCGGCTTCCTTGAGCTTGGGGACGTTCATTTTTTCAATTTCGTTGACTGTGAACTTCGGCAATTCCTCATCCACAGGGGCCGCCTGCTCCTTGGCCAAATCGCCAGAGGCCTCCGCGGTCCCGGCAGCCTCTTCTTTTGGAGCTTCCTCGTTATCTTCGGTTTTTTCTTCCTCTGCCATCTTTGCCTCCCAACGCAGAAATCAATTGTAAATGCGGATTTTAAGCCGCCGCGCGGCGGCGAAAAAATACTGTCCGAGGGGGAAACCTAACAAAAAGCGGGAATTTTGATCAAATGGCCGCCGCCAGTTTCCGGGAAAAAAAAGAGTCTTCCTGTACGGGAGGCTCTCGAAAACACGATGTTTCGGCTAGATGTACTCGCCCCGATAGAATTTCGCGGTCTCGCTGGTGACCATGCCGGCCATCTCTTCGAGGATGCCCCTTCCGGGGTCGCCCTCGGGCAGCGATTTGATATCGTCCATGAGCCGGCCCTGATATAGCGCCATGTCCTGTACCAGCGGCTCGATATCCTTGAGGGAGGCATCCGGGTTGCCCAACTGCCTCTGATATGACTCGAGGAGCCGGAAGAACTCATCGCTCGCCCGACTGACGGTATCCTGCACCGCCGGAGCGCTTTCGACCCGGCCGATATACGCCGGAGGGTGGGGAGAGGCCGGGCCCTGGCTTGGAGTAGCCTGGCCGGCGCCGCCCACTTTGCTGGTCCGGTCGAGGACATCCGAGAACGACGGCCCGCCGGTGGATTTATCGTTTTTGCCCGGGCGGCTGGGATCGAGTGAGCCGGGTCCGCCAGCCGGTTGAATCGAAGGAATGTCAGCCATGGTCAGGCCTCCCGCCCATCAAGTTTAGTGTTTCAAAAAACTCCGCGAATATTAACTGCGGCCCACCCAGTCCGTAAAGAATGATTTTTGGGCCGGCGGTTCTCTTCCCGCGCTTTAGGTATAGGCAAGGAGTGTGCCTAAAAGCGCTTGGCGGATTAATATCATTTATATCAAATAGATACACAAATTTAGCGTTTTCCCGCTTTCTCATCCGCTCGCGGAAACAGGGCGATCTCGTGAATTTTTTTCCTGCCCGGGGGCAGTTTTTTCAGTTGCGGAGTAGAAGACCATTGGCATTCTCGCCGGTGATTTGGTAGATATCAAAAGCACATTCTCTTACATACCATCTTTTGGGATTTGTCCAAATGGCCGAAAAGCTACTGGAAGTGAAAAATCTGGTGAAACATTTCCCTGTCCGGGGGGGGGTATTCTCCCGGGTTCGTGCCCATGTCCGGGCGGTGGACGGAATCAGCTTCGATATCGAAGAAGGCGAGACCTTGGGTCTTGTCGGCGAGAGCGGCTGCGGAAAATCCACAGCGGGCAGGGCCATTCTGCGTCTGATCGAGCCCACCGCGGGCGAGGTGATTTTCAAGGGGATAAATATCCTGGATCTTGAGCGTGAGAAAATGCGTCAGCTCCGCCGTGAGATGCAAATCATATTCCAGGATCCGTATGCCTCTCTTAACCCCCGGATGACGATCGGGAGCATCGTGGGAGAGCCTCTCACGATTCACAAAATCGCGAAGGGTAAGAAGCGCGATGAAGAGGTGGCTTCGATTCTCCAGCGGGTGGGTCTCAGGCCGGAGCATATGCGCCGCTACCCTCACGAGTTCTCCGGGGGCCAGCGCCAGCGAATCGGCATCGCCCGCGCCCTTGCCCTGAATCCCAAGGTCATTATCGCGGACGAGCCGGTCAGCGCTCTCGATGTCTCCATCCAGGCCCAGGTAATCAATCTTCTTCAGGACCTCCAAAAGGATTTCGGCATCGCCTACCTGGTCATTTCACACGACCTCTCGGTCGTCCAGCACATCTGCGACAGGATCGCCGTGATGTATTTGGGGGAAATCGTCGAAATCGCCGAGGCCGACGAGCTCATCATGTCTCCGCGCCACCCCTATACGGAGGCTTTGCTCTCTGCGGTTCCTGTCCCCGACCCGGCCGCCGGCGGGCAAAAAGAGCGGATCATCCTCCGGGGGGATGTTCCCAGCCCTGTGAATCCGCCATCTGGATGCCGGTTCCATACCCGGTGTCCCTACAAGGAGGATATTTGCGCCGCCGAGGTGCCGCCTCTTCAGGTCATCTCGGACGGGCACATGACCGCCTGCCACTTTGCCGGCAAGATATTCGGTTCTTCGCAATCCAGCGGCGCCGTCTCCGCTTGATCAGGTCCCCGGGGCGGCTTCTTTATATTCGCACCTTTCAATCAATAAACACTGTTGCCGCTATCCGCTCTAGCAGGTAAGGTGTTCTTGTCCCTTCGCCCTGGTAGTTCTGCGTTCTCGCGGGGGCTCCGGCCGCAGGTATGAAAACCGTCAAGCGTTTATCTTCCCAAAAGCGGACGCTCCTTTTTGCCCTCTTCTCGGGGTTGGTTGCGTGGTTCGCCTTCTGGGGATTAATGGGAGTTGTCCGTTCGGCCCGCCTTTCCAGCCTCAACGAAACCGATCTTCGTCTCATTCAGGCGCTCAGGGAGAGGGTTAGTGCGCGGATCCAAAGAAGCCTGGACCAAATCCAGGGCGCGGAGCTTCTGATAGCTTCGACGCCGCCCAGCGCTGCCACTGCTACAAAGGCTCTGGTCTACGCGTTGAACCACACTGACAGCGGGAGGGAGGTTCACTCCGCCGCCGTGGTACTCGATGAGCGGGCCAGAATCCTCGCTTCGCGGCGCCAGGGAGGAGTTCCGCCGCCCAGGGCGTCGGAGAGAAGGGTCTGGAGACGCGCCGTAGCCGCCCTCCGTAACCAGAAAAAGAGTGGTAAAGGGATCCGTTACCATATCGAAGCGGGACGCCTCGAGGACATTCCGGCCTTGTTTATCGTTTCCCCGTCTCCATCCACGAAAGGATATTGGGGAGTTGTTTTGGTCGCGGAGAATTTCATTTCTCTCGATAAAGGTGAAGTGGGCTCCGGCGACGGGCTTTTCCTCGTTTCCGAACCGGACCAGATCGTGTTTTATGCCCGAAAGGGCTCTGAATTCGTTCACGACGCCATCGGCCGGGAATTCGACAAGGGACTGGGGCCGAGTCTTGAGATCCTCGCCTGCTGCGATCCGGCGGCATTTAATATGGTGAGCGATGGGAAGCGGTGGATGTCACTCCTCGATTTTCCCGGAGGAACCCGGACCCTCCGCCTGGTCCGTGTGACCGGCCCCATGGCTGCGTCGGCGGAGTTGGCAAGGACCAACCAGACTCTGGCGGGCGGCGTTCTAGTCTGCTGGCTCGTATTGCTCGGCGCATTTTGGCTGTTGAGGAGGAGAAGAGCCGAAGGGAGCTATGATGATCCCGGCGATAGTTCCACGGACGATGCTATCGAACCGCCGCCCTCCAACACGCCTTTTGCCGCGCTCACTCGCCTGGGCGAATCGGTGGCGCGCGGGGACCATTTTCGGGAAGTGATTTCCTACGGCACCGAGGAGGCCGCCCGGTATGTCGGTGCGGATCGGTTCTTCTCCGCGGTTTATGACGACGATCTCGACCAACTGTTCGAAATATCGTGCTCGAATCTGGGAGACTCCTTCAGGGCCGCCGTGGCTATCGGCGCTGGAGAGCTTCCCGAGCACATTGCCGTGAAGGAGAGACACCTCGTTGAAGTTCTCGCCGTATCGGAGTGGGAGGATGCGCCCGAGGTTTTGAAAAACGAGGGAATCGCCTCGGTTACGGTATTTCCGATGAGGGTCGGGGACAAAGTGGTGGGCTTGATGGCCCTTTACTTCGATAATCCCCGCGAGCTTCATGCCGATGAAATCGACATTTGCGATTATATCGCCCTTCAGGGCGCGGTAGCGGTGTCGCGGGCGCTCTCCCTCCCGGAGCCCTCTCCCGAGAGTTGAGTTCGATCGAGAGTTGAACTCTCCGCCGGTCGTTCATAGTATTTCCGGTTGATTCCATCCCGTATTCCCCGTGTCGTGGCGGCGGCCGGACTTCAGGTCAGCTCGCCGGACGTTCTCGCCGGGCGTTACCGTCGGGCATTATGGTAAGATTTCCGCTCGTTTTTCGGGGCGGGGCTCCGGAGGATTCACTCGGATATTTTTTGCGATCAAAAGGCGGGCCGACCCGCCGCCGGAGGACGGCCGCTTGCATAACCTGAATCTTCCCGTCGCTGCCCTGCTCGCGGCGGCTTTGGTTTGGGGCGCCACTTTTCCCCTGGTGAAAACGGCGCTTCTCGATGTCGATGCAATCTCGTTCCTGGGGATGCGGTTCGCCGCAGCGCTGGGTGTGTTGACGGTGGTGCTCGCGGGGCTTCCCCGCCGGCCGGAGATATTGCGGATACGCCCTGCCGAGTGGTCGATGGGCGCGGTGGCCGGGGCCGCGCTGTACGGCGGGTTTCTTTTTCAGACGTTAGGCCTACGCACTACGACCGCCGCCAATTCCGCTTTTATCACCGGTCTTTGCGTCGTCATGGTTCCTTTTTTGATGTGGGTGGGCGGAAAGCCTTCCCGGCTCAAGCACGCGGCCGGAGCGGCGATTGCCGCCCTGGGCTTGTGGGGGCTTACGGGGGCCGACTTTGCCGGCGTGGGCCGGGGAGATTTACTCACGCTGGTTTGCGCTCTGATGTTCGCGCTGCACATTATTTGTCTGGGAACATTCGGCAAGAGGGTGAAAACGCTCCGGTTTTTTTGTGTCCAGTTGTTGAGCGCTTCGGCGCTGGCGGCGGGGGCGTTTTTATGGGGCGGTCCGGTTCGCATGAGCGCTGGTGTCGCCATCGCGCTTCTCGTGACCGGAGTGTTTGCGACGACCGGCGCCTTTTTCCTCCAGACCTGGGCCCAGCGTCGCCTGGAGCCCACCCGGGCATCTATCTGGATTCTGACCGAGCCGCTTTTTGCCCTCGGGTTCGGAGCCGTTTTGCTGGGGGAGTTTCCCGGCGCGGCCGGCTTGGCAGGCGCGGCCCTTATTTTAACGGGGGTATGGGTGGCCGAAACCGGCGGCCGGTTGTCCCCGGGGGTGTTTCGGCCCACCGCGCCCGCGGGCGGGGAGCCGCCCCCGCCGAAATCGTATCGATCCGCCCCAATTGGAGATTCCTCCAGCACCATGGAGTCGGGACATGTTGAAGCCTGAGGATTTCAAGGAACTCTACCGGGTCTTTCACAGCGCGCCAACGGCGTTTGACTGCGGAAAAAAATGCGCCCCCTTCAACGACGGCGAGCCTTTTTGTTGCGACACGGGATGGGTCGTGCCCATCGCTTTTCCCGAGGAGTGGGAGTATCTGCAAAAACAGTCTTGCCTCTGGCACGAGTTCAGGCCGCGGAACAGCGACGAGTTCGATCTCGTCGAGGAGATCGACGCTGACGAAAGCGTTTTTGTCGAGTGCCGCGGGCCCAGGTATTGCGAGCGCGAAAACCGATCGATTTCCTGCAGGACGTTTCCCTTCGAACCCTATCTCGATACGAAGGGAAATTTTCTGGGCATCATTTACAACCGCGTCATTGAGGATAAATGCTACCTCGTGGACCGCCACAGCGTCGTCACCAAGGAATTCGTCAAGATGTTCATGCGCTTTTTTGAAAATTTTTTCGTATTCCTTCCGAGCGAGCGAGAGCTCTACATGGAGCAGAGCCGGATCTACCGGAATCAGATGAGCCGCAGAAAAAAACCGGTGGTCGTTCTTACCTTGAAGGGACCCTTCGAGGCCGCCTACAGGGGCGGAAAGCTTCTCGCTCAATGGACGAAGCCCGATCCGCCCGAGAACAGCTACTGCCCGGACGTTTAGGCGACCGGCGGAAAGCCAGAGGGAGATTTCGCCATGACTGAATT
>NYYB01000104.1 GCA_002685755.1 Nitrospinota bacterium | reverse complement strand
GGAACATGGCGGTGTAGAGGATAACGGCGAAAACCGTTTTTTCGCTGTTGCCCCACCAGACGACGATGATCGGCAGGATGGCGATTCCCGAAATGTACTGAAAGAAGTTCAGGATCGGGTAGAAAATGTCCGAAATCGTGCGGTTGAGCCCGAGCAGGATGCCGAAGGGGATGCCGATGGCGAGACCCAGAATGCTCAGAAGAGTAGCCGCCTGGCGCTGAGGGATCTTTTGGTCTTCCGCACCGATTTCGTCCCGTTGGTGAAATAGGTCTTTCCGGTAAACGCTCATCGAAATTGAGAACGGCTATTTTGTTGAGAAATAGGCCCCGGCATCAGGGAATATCGATTCCGGGCGATCTCAACAAAAAAAGAGCCGTATACCTGGAACAAACCGGCGGGGGTTTTATTCTGCGAATGCGGGTTTTTTTTCGGGCTTTCC
Source organism: Nitrospinota bacterium (assembly GCA_002685755.1). Taxonomy (GTDB): domain Bacteria; phylum UBA8248; class UBA8248; order UBA8248; family UBA8248; genus UBA8248. The sequence continues at coordinate 7,899 of NYYB01000104.1, read as the reverse complement.
GGGCGCGGGGGAATTTCCGCATTTTCGCCCGAAACGGCACCGGGTTCTCCGGCTGGAATCCGGCGCAAGAACCAACTAATAGATTTTAAAACAATACTTTATCGGGACGGTAATTTACCGGGACGGAATCTCGATGGGCATCCCCTCCCGGTTGCCCCATTCCTTCCACGAACTCATATAGTTGCGCACCTTTGTGTAGCCCAGGAGCCTGAGGGCGAGATAACCGTGCGCCGCACGGTAGCCCGTCTGTCAGTAGGCGGTCACCTCTTTTTCGGGCGTGACCCCGATGGCCTCGAACTGCGCCCTGAGTTCCGAGGCCGGCTTCATCTCCCCCTCCGGGGTGAGATGGGCGAGCCACTCCTGCCAGACCGCGCCGGGCAGTGCGCCCCCTCTCTTGGCCCGGGCCTCGGTGCCCAGCCACTCGCCCTCGGTCCGGGTGTCGAGGAGCACGTGGTCATCGTCCTCGATGGCGGCGAGCACGTCCTTGTAGGTGGCGATGCGGTCGCGCTGTAAATTAAATTCGAAATTCGCGGCCTTGAGCGGCTCGGAGTCCCGCGTTGTCGCCAGCCCGGCCCGCTCCCATCCGCCGTAGCCGCCGTCGAGTACGTGGACATCCCCGTGGCCAAAGAGTTCGAGGAACCAGAACCCGCGGACGCAGGTGTTCCCGACCCTGTCGTCGTAGAAAACAATCGTGTTTTCGAACGACACCCCGCGGTTTCCGAGGAGGAAGGCCCACATCCTGAGAAACGACATCAGCGGGGCCTCGTCCGAGTCGTCGCAGTTGATCGCATAAACGTTGAAATGCCGCGCGCCGGGGATGTGGCCCATGGCGAAGCGCTCGCCGGGCCGGGTGTCGATGATCCGCAGGTTCGGATCGCCCATCCGCTCATTGAGCTGGGCGGGCGTCCATAGCAAATCGGGATTTTCATAGCCTTTCGGATTGTCGGCGTTCATAAAAGATCCTCCGCTAAAGGTGAGCCGTTAGTCGAAAGTTGAGCCGTTAGTCGGTCCAGAAGCCGCCGTTCACGTCCAGCGCCTCGCCGTTGATGTGGCCCGCCTCCTCGCTGGCCAAAAAGAGAACCGCCGGCCATACGTCGTCCGGCACGGTGAGGCGGCCCAGGGGGTGCGCCCTGGCCGCGTTGGCGAGCATCTCGGGCGGCGATTCGAAATGGAGCCCGGTGTCCGCCGGGCCGGGAAGAACGCAGTTCACGGTGATGCCCGTCTTGGCGAGTTCGCGGGCGAGGTTGAACGTCATCGCGAGCAGGCCAGCCTTCGCCGCCGAGTAGTGGATGTTGGGTCCGATGCCGCCCATTTTTCCGGCGATGGAGGCGAAGCTGATGATGCGGCCCGAGGGGGAGGCCTTGAGGGCCTCGACGGTCTCCTGGATGGCGAAGTAGGGGGCCAGGAGGTTGACGCCCAGAACGTCCGACCAGTCCTCCTCGGTCAGCCCCAGCGTCTCGCGGATGGGCATGTAGCCCGCCACGTTGACAAGGACATCGCACCCGCCGAGCCATTCGAGGGCTCCGCTGAGCTCTTCTCTCAGCGCGGCCACATCGGTCAGATCGCATCCCGATTTCATGAGGCGGTCCTCGGGGCCCTCGAGGGCGTCAAGGCACTCGCCCGCGCGGTCGGTGGCGAAAACCCGCGCCCCCGCCTCGAGGAAGCCGCCGAGTATCTTGCTCCCGATGTCCCCGGCGGCCCCGGTGACGATCACCTTGCGCCCGCTGAAATCGAAACGGATGGGCATTCTTCGCTCCCTTTCGAAAAACCTTGATTCAAAATGTAAAGCCGGATGCGAAACAAGAGGCCGGATGATAGCCGCGTCTCTTAGGAGTAACACGGCGCCCCCGGAAGGGCGACTCGCCCCAGGGTGGGCCCCCGGCCCCGACCGGCTCAACGGCCTCTATTAGGGTGACTCAGCCCGGCCGGGCGCTTCGCCCCCGGGAGGGTCCCCGGCCCTGAACTCCCGGTTCATCTCCTCGAGGACGGCCTCCACCCTTTCGGCGATCTGGTTCCGGCCCTCCCGGCCCCGTTCCTCGGGCGGATCGATAGGCCCTCCCGCCCAAAACGCCATCCGGCTCCGGCGCGTCGGGCCCGCCGGCCAGCTGAACAGCGTGTTCGTATCCTCAAGGTAGATCGGAACGACGGGCGCTCCCGTCAGAGAGGACAGGAGTCCCACGCCTTCCTTGTAGCCATTCTCTCCGAGGGAATCGACGATCCCCCCCTCCGGAAAGATGACGACGGCCTCGCCCTGTTGCAGGAGGCCCACCGCCGTGCGGAAGGTAGAGCCCAGCGCTATTTCCGGGTCGACGGGAAACGACCCGAAACCCCTGATCACGGCGGCGAAGGCGCGGTTCCTGAAAAGCTCGATCTTGGCCATGAAAAAGACGGGGCGGGGGATGAATGCGCCCAGGACGATCGGATCGATATAACTCCGGTGGGTCGAGGCGATGATGAGCGGCCCCTCGGCGGGGATTAGTTCGGTTCCCCGGACGCTGCACGCGCCGAAGGCCATCCGGAAGAAGGCCCCGCAAAGCGCCTTGAACCAGCGGGGCTGGCCGTTATAGGGAAGCCTTCCGGGCAAACCGGGCGTCATACTCTCTCCGCGCGGGCGGGCTACTCGTAGAGCTCGGCCATCTCGACCTTGCGGTCATCGCGGGCCGAGATGGTGATGGCCTCGACGATGGCGGCGGCGCGGAGGCCTGCGCCGCCGTCCACCTCGGGGTCACGCCCCTCGCGGATGGCGGCGGCGAAGTCGGCCAACTCGTTCACCACGTTCCCCGCGACGGGGTCGCCCTCGACCTCCCAGTCGTTCACATCGGGCGCTGCTTCGCCCTTGCGCTGGACCGTCAGGCGTCTTCCTTCGTCCTCGGCGAAGGCGTTGGCCTCGGTGCCGAAGACGTGGACGAAAAACACCTTCGGAGTGAGCATGTTCGAGGCCAGGTAGCCGTGCGCGCCCGATTCGAATTCGAGAAGGGCCGCCGTCACATCGTCGAGATTCGTCGTGGTGGTGAGGGGGCGGCTCGAGGCGAACACGCTCTTGATGGGCCCGAGGAGATACTGGAGGGTGTCGGCATGGTGAATACCCAGGCCCGTCATGGAGCCCGAGGGGCTTTCCTCGGGGAGGGCGCGCCAGCTGGCGGGGTCCACCTTGTCGGCGTAGCCGTAGGAAAAATTGGCCTCGGCCTGGACGGCCGGACCCATCTCGCCCGATTCGATGAGGCGCTTGAGGGCGCGGTGGGCGGGTTGGTAGCGCCGCTGATGGCCGACGCCGAGGCGGACGCCGGCGCGCCCGCAGGCGGCGATGGCGCGCTGCCCGTCGGGCACATGAAGGACAAAGGGTTTTTCGACGAAAACATGCTTGCCGGCCGAGGCGGCCTCCTCGACCATCCTCGCGTGGGTGGAATGAGGGGTGGCGAGGATGACGGCCTCGGTCTCGGTGTTGGCGAGTGCCTCCTCCCAGCTGGCGGCGGGGCGGCATCCGTGCTCAGCCGAAAACGTCTCGCGGGCCTCTTTGGTCCGGGCGAAACACGAGATCACCTCCAGGCCCTCGGCCTTTTTCGCGGCCCTGGCGTGCTCGGTTCCCCACCAGCCGAGGCCGACCAGGCAGGCGCGTACCGAATCTCCTGAATTCATCGCTCGATGACTCCCCAGTATGGCGGAATTGAATCTGAATTCCGGTTCCGTGCGGATAGTCTACCCGTTTCCGGTGGCTTTTTCCGCCCACCCGGCGGGTTTGGCACCCTTGGGTCGGAGGCCTCGGCTACTCCTCCGGGTGAAGCTTGGCGAGCGCCTCCCCAAAGGCGTTCATCACGTCCTCGACCGTAATGATTCCGAGCAGGAGGGCCGGGTCCTCCCGGCTGACGACGGGGAGGCGCGATATCTGCCGGGCGCCGATCTTGGCCATGGCCGAATCAAGGGATTGGTCCGGGTGGGCGTGGATGACGTAGCTCGTCGTGGCGGCCTCGATCACCGCTTCATTCTCCCGGCCCGCGCCCTGAGCCTGCCGCAGGTCCGACTCGCTCACGATTCCGGCCATGCGGCCGGCGGCGTTCATGACCGGGAGGCCCGTGAACCCGATCTCCTCGATCCGCTCGATCGCATCTTTCACCGTGACGTTCGCCCCCACCGTCTTCACATCCGTGATCATCGCGTCTGCCACATGGATTTCGTGCAGCAGGTGCTCGGTCTCGTGGTTGGGCAACTGAACGCCCTCCTGGGTGGAGAGGGAGCTGTAGAGCGGCTCGGGGTCCCAGCGCCGAGCGAGGGTGTAGGAGATCGTGTTGGCGACCATGAGGGCGAGGATGATGTGGTAGTCCTGGGTCAACTCGAAAATCATGATGACCGAGGTCATCGGGGCGCCGACGACGGCGGCGAAGGCGGCGCCCATGCCGACGAGGGCGTACACCCCGGGGCCGAGCACGAGTTCGGGGAAGAAAAAATCGGCGACCGCGGCGACCGAGCCGCCGGCCATCGCGCCCATGAACAGCGTGGGCGCGAAGATGCCGCCCGACGAGCCCGTCCCGTAGGATATCGTCGTCGCGCACAGCTTGAGCGCCAGCAGGGCGAGGAAGAACCAGAACGTATAGCCCTCGGTGAGCGCTTTTGTGACCCAGGGGTAGCCCACGGCGAAGACCTGGGGGAACCAGATTCCGATCACGCCCACGGCCAGCCCGCCCAGGGCGGTGGCGGCGACGGCGCGGCCGCCCGAAAGCGCGAGCCAGTGGCCCCTGGTAAAGAGCAGCGCGCGCTTGAAGATTACGCCGATTCCCGCGCACACCACCCCGACGGCGGCGTAGGGAATCAGCTCCCAGTAGGAGACGAGCGAGTAGGCGGGGACGAGAAAGGCCGGGTTGTCCCCGAGGAGGACGCGGGTGACGACCGAGGCCGTGGTCGAGGCGACCACGATGGCGCCGAGGACGCGGGCGTTGAGGTCGCCGACCAACTCTTCGAGGGTGAAGGTGACGGCGGCGATGGGGGTGTTGAATGCGGCGGCCAGGCCTGCCGCCGCGCCCACGGGGACCAGCGATTGTATGCTCGTGCGGCCGAGCGAGAACGTCTGGCCGAGCCAGCTGGCGATTCCCGCGCAGATTTGGACCGTCGGCCCCTCCCGGCCCAAGCTCGAGCCGGTCCCGATGTTCAGCGCGCCGATGAAAAACTTTCCGATCCAGACCCGCGCCGGGATGACCCCGTTGTGGACGATGTAGGCGATCTTCGTCTGGGGGATGCCGCTTCCCCGCGCCTCGGGCACCGCGCGGAGTATCAGGGCGGCGACGAGGGCGCCCCCGGCCGGGATGAGCGGAACGAGATACCAGGGGCGCAGAACTTCCGAAAGGTCGCGGGAGCCGAAGGAAATTTCGTGTATCAGGCCCAGGGTGAGATGAAACGCGACGGCGGCGAGGCCGGCGACGAAGCCGACGAGGATTGTGAGGAAATAGAAGATCGTCTCCTCGTCGGCGCCGAAGTGATGGAGCCACTCCAGCAGGCGGACCTTGAGTTTTTTGTTTTCCATTTTCTGTCCGTCGGGGTTGCCCGGTCTTCCTCGGAGGAGCCCTCAGCCTCGTAGAGCGGCTTAGCCGCTTTCGCTTCCTTGGGAGGGTGCGGGTTCGTATTTCGATGGATCGTGCCCTTCCTGGCGAAGGCGATTGGCGAACCATTCCGGCTCGATTCCGTTCGTTTGATCGTTCATCTCGGCCATTTCGCAAAAGATCTCAATGCGGTGGCCGTCGGGATCGCAAAAGTAAAAAGCGCGGTTCTCGCCCCAGGTCCCGTCTCCCTCGGGGTGGGTCGGGCTGTGAACGACGGAGCCGCGAACGATTTCGATTCCGTTTTCGATGATCCAGGCCTTCCAGTCCTCGTATTCCCGGCGGCCGGGCACCTTGAGGGCGAAATGGTGGTAGCCCAGGTCGGCCTCGGGGCCCTGGTCCTTCCGGCGGAAGGAGGGGAGATCGCCGGCCTCCTCGGGAAACGAGACGAGGTTGAGGTCGTGGTGGAGACTGGTGCACCTCAGGAAACAAAGGCCGACCGGCATGGTGGGATGCTCGCCCGGCGCATAGCGCTCGGAGACCTTGAAGCCGAGAATTCCGGTGTAGAATCGAAGCGACTCTTCGAGATTCGAGACCTTGAGGGCGACGTGCTGAACGCCGTCGAATGTATGGCCGGGACGCGGCATCGTCATAAATTCCTCTCCTTGACTCTGTTTGGCAACCCCCCGCCCGGGGGCGGGAAAGGGGGATATTAGCGCAACCCCCGGGCAGAGGAAAACGCCCCGGGCCAAGGACGGAGAATTTAGCGGCGGCGGGGCGCTCTCCGCTCCCTTTACCTGCGCCGATTCACCGGGCTAGAGTGCGGGGAATCCGGCAGAAATTCATTTTCGAAATTTTTTCCAAAAAAGGAGTATTTCCCATGAGCATGAAAATAGGCGTTGTCGGTCTGGGAGTCATGGGCGGGGCTTTCGCCGGGCATCTTCTCGACGCCGGTTTCGAGGTGGCGGGGTTCGATCCGGTTGAGGGGATGTACGCAAAGCTGGAGGGAAAGCCGCTCCGGCGGGCTTCCTCGCCGGCGGACGCCGCTGCGGGGGTGCAACTGATAATGACCTCCCTGCCCAATTACGGAGTGGTTGAAAAGGCGGCGGCCGGGGAGGACGGCGTTTTCGAGGGCGCGGATAAGGGGGCGGTTATCGCGGATATGAGCACTGTGCCGCCCAAGTTTTCCCGCGCGATGGCCGGGCAGGCAGAGGAGAGGGGATTGAGTTGGCTCGATACGCCGGTGAGCGGGGTGGGCAAACAGGCGGCGGTCAAGGACCTAGTCGTCATGAGTTCGGGGCCGAGGGCCGCCTACGATCTGGCCCTGCCCGCCTTCGACGCCATCGGAAAAAAAACCATTTACGTCGGCGAGAAGAACGGCCTCGCCGCCCAGCTCAAGCTCGTGGTGAACCTGGTACTTTTCGTGAACATGGCCGGGGCCGCCGAGGGGATGACCCTGGGGCTGAAAGCGGGAATCTCGCCCGAAATCATGCTCGAGACGCTTTGCGCGGGCGCGGCGGGCTCGAGCGTCCTCGATGTGCGGGGCAAGGACATGCTGGACGATAATTATCCTCCCTCGGGGCCGATCTGGATTGTCCTCAAGGATCTGGAGTGTGCGATACAATCGGCGAAGGACCTGGACGTGCCGGTCCCGCTGGGGGGTCTGTTGGAGCATCTGTACATGGTGCAGCGGAGTAAGGGCCGCCAGAACGAGGACGGAAGCTCGATCTTCAGAATCTACAAGGAGCTGGCGAATTTGGCCTGAGGCCCGGGGGCTAGTCCTTTCGGGGGGGAGTTAGTCCTTGAAGATCGTCCCGAGCTTCTCCGCGAACACATTTGGGGTGAAGGGCTTCACGATATAGTTGGACGCACCGGCCTGGATGGCCTATATGATATTTTCCTTTAGCGCCTCGGCGGTGGCCATCAGGAAGGGGATCGATTTCGTACTCTCGTCCGCCCGGACGGCCTTGAGGAACTCCAGGCCGGTCATGACTGGCATATTCCAGTCCGATACGATCAGGCCGAAGTTCCCATCCTTGACCATTCGGAAAGCCTCCTCGCCGTTTTCGGCCTCGTTCACTTTATCGACTCCGAGCTGGCGGAGCATGTTGCGGACAACTTTTCTCATGGTCGCGAAATCGTCCACGACGAGAACTTTAATATTGGGGTCCAATTTTCGCCTCCGGTTCCTGTTCCGGCCGCCGCGCGGTGGCGCCGGCTTCCTTCCATCCACTTAACCGCTATCGGGGTGGGCCCTCCGCTAGGGTATTTGATTACAGCTTTGCTCATGAGACGTCAATCGGGCGGGTGGATGAAGGCCAACGTCCGAGTTTAATTATTTTATTATCGGGGCTCGTTGGCAAAAAAAATTTTC
>NYYB01000103.1 GCA_002685755.1 Nitrospinota bacterium | reverse complement strand
TCACGCTTTCCCTCCTTTCAATAACGATATGCAAAGATACGAAGCCGCTTTGGCCGGAAACAGGGCAATTTGGCCTTCGGCACGTTCGGAGCCGCCTTGGCCCGCGTTTCTTCACTCCGGCGCTTCTTCATTGAGCCCGCTATTCATTACTCAAAAGGAGAGCGGCATCAATTCCGCCCGAGCTTACCCAAAACTTCCAGCACGTGATCGGGGGTGATCGGAATGCGGGTGATGCGGGCGCCGATGGCCTGGCTGACGGCGCAGGCGACGGCTGCGGCGGCGGCGGTGCAGGGCGGCTCCCCGATTCCCTTCGCACCGTAAGGCCCAAGGCCCTCGCCCGACTCGGTGAAGACGCTCTCCCAATCCGGGGTCTCCGCCGCAGTCGGGATGAGATAGCTGTGATACTCATTGGACACGATTCTCCCGCGGTCGGTCTGGATCTCCTCTGTGAGGCCGTGGCCGATGCCCATCATGGCGCCACCCTCGAACTGCCCCTCGACGTGCTGGGGATGAATCGCCTGACCAATATCGTGACTCGCCCAGTAGTTGAGGAGGCGAATCTCGCCGGTTTCGGTGTTGACCTCGGCCTCGGCGGCGTGGAGGCCGAAGACGTAATCCATCCATCCGCCGGGATCGCCGTATTTTTCGTGGCCCTCGAAATCGTGGTCACCGAGCTGGACCTTACCGGTCGCATGAAGTGCGAGGTCCATCGCCTTGCACTGGGCGGCGGCCCGGGCGATATCCACGGACCGTTCCTCGGCGCCGCGCACGTATATATTACCCTCCCGAATGCCGAGATCCTCCGGGGCGGCCTCGAGCAGTTCGGCCGCGCCCCTGAGCAGGCGGCTCCTGAGTTCCTGGCCCGAGCTAAGGGTAGCGCCGCCGCTGATCATGGTCTGGCGGCTGCCCGCCGTAATTCCGACCATCGGCGTCACGTGGGAGTCCGACATGGTGACGGTCACTCTCTTCAGGGGAACGCCCACGGCCTCGGCGGCGATCTGGCGGTTGGTGTGCGTCTGGGCCGAACCGAGGTCGCACGCCCCGCACCTCAGGTTCACGCTCCCGTCGCCTTCGATGGACATGTAGGCCTCGCCCTCGTTTCGGGGGCGGCCGTAGCCGGCGATGTTGGCGGCGTAGCCCACCCCCCGCCGCCAGGGGCCAGGGCTTACGCCGGAAGCGGAACCAGCCTTTCGGGTGATGGATTCCTCGATTTTATGGGTGAGTTCAGGGAGCATCACCCGTGAGGAGACGGGTTGGTTTTGCATGAGGGTCTGGTTTTTATTAATAAAATTGCGGCGGCGGAACGCAAGCGGGTCCATCCTTAGCTGCTTCGCCACCTCGTCCATCTGGGATTCGTAAGCAAAGCAAACCTGATTGGCTCCGACGCCGCGCATGGACTCGGTGAAGGGATTGTTCGTCAAAACGGCGCGGGCGCGACCGCCGGCGTTCGGTATCTCGTAGGGCCCGCCGCTGACGCAAAGCGCGCCGAGGACGAGGCCCTTGCTGTTGGTGGGATAGGCGCCCGCGTCGGCGATGATATCAACCTCGACCGCGGAGAGCCTCCCGTCTTTCGTCGCGCCGGTCTTGTAGCGCATGACAAAGGGATGTTTTTTGGAGCACTGGGCCATGGATTCCTCACGCGAGTAAGCGATTCGCACGGGGCGGCCTGTCTTCACCGCGAGGAGGCCGAGATAGGCGCCGAGAAGGGGGTGTTCCTTCCCGCCGAAGGCGCCCCCTAGCATGGGGCAGTCGTAGCGCACCCGGTTGGCGGGAAGACCGAGTACTTTGGCGACGCCTTGATAGTTTTCGATCATCTGGGTGGGAACCCGGATGTTTACAATGCCGTGCTCGTCCACCCAGCCGACGCCGCCCTCGGTTTCGATGAAGCCGTGATCGACGCTGGCGGCGAAGTAGACATTTTCGACGACGATGTCCGCTTTCCGAAAGCCCGCCTCGATGTCGCCCTTTTCCGTTTTCCAGTCGCAGAGCGTCTCTCCCTCGAGATTCCTGAATTCATAGAGCCCGGGCAGCGGCTCGTAGTCGATTTTGACGAGCCGGGCTGCCGCCTCGGCGACCTCCCGCGTTTCTGCCGCGACGAGCGCCACGGCGTCTCCCGTGAAGTGGACGGTCTCTGCGGACAGGACGGGATAGTAGGGATACCGCCCCGCGTTTTCTCCGGGGATGTCCTCGGCGGTCAGGACGCAATGAACCCCTGGAAGCGCGAGCGCTTTAGAGACGTCGATTTTATTGATGCGCGCCGGAATCCGACCGGCTCGGATCACCTTTCCGATAAGCTCGCCGGGCAGGTGAAGGTCATCGCCGAAAACGGTGTCCCCCACCGCTTTAGCGATTGCATCTTCTTTGGGCTGGGAATGGCCAACATAAGTCAATTCAGGCATGGAATCATCCATCCATAATTATTGTTAGAAAAAAATACCGGAAACGGGGGAAACGCAGCTTTCTTTCCGGCAGGATTTTAGGTCTTTGGAGTATTTTGGACAACGAGAGACATTTAAAAAAATTCATGGTCCGGAAGGAGCGGATATGATAGCAGGGCCGGCCCACCGTTAACAGCGTGGCAGAAAAATCGCGCAAGATTTATCTTTCCGCTTTTCACTTCAAATTCCGGATGCGGCCGTCTCGTCAAACTCGGGTGATTTTAGCGGCGTCGGCGGGGCCGGGAGAGGGTCTGGGGCCGGTGGGCGCGCCCCCGGTGGCGGGAGATTTTACCGGGCTGTAGCCTTTCGACCGGAATCCGGCTTTGCCCATTCCTTCGATCTCGATTTCCGCGAGGTCGCCGTCCTTGATGGGTTTTCTCCCCTCATGATAAGTCCCGGTGGCGATAACGTCGCCGGGCTCGAGCTCGACGAAGCGGCTCAGCCAAGCCACCTGCGCGGGAATCTTATGGGCCATGTGCCGGGTGCTGAAATCCTGGGACGGCTCTCCGTTCACCCAGGAGCGCACGGTGACATCATGGGGGTCGGGTATCTCGTCCTTCGTGGTGATCCAAGGGCCGCAGGGCCCGTGGCTGCCTTGGCCTTTTGTCAGGAACCGGGTGTAGCGCGTGATTCCGCGGACCGAGATATCGAAGAGGGGCAAATAGCCGAATACGTGGTCCATGGCTTCCTCTTCGGTGACGTTCTTCGCCCTCTTACCGATAACGAAGGCGAGCTCAGCCTCGGTCTGGAACTCTGTGATTTCGGGGATTTCAACGAGCTCGATGGTCGCCCCAGGGCCGGGAAGGAGCGGGTCCATATAAAAGAATTCCAGTGGCAGGTCGTCCGCCGTCTTGCCCTGGTCGAGATAGTTCAAAAATGCCCCCAGACATTTGCCGGGCCGGGGGACCGGAGAGAGAAGGCGAACGCTCTCGAGGGAAGCGCCATCTTCGCGCGCGGCAATTTGGGCGATATCGTCCCGCAGGTCGCCGAAATTTTCGATCAACTCCTCGATGGCCCTCTGTGGGCCTTTCAACTCGCGGTGGCTTATCACGCCGCTCACGTCCACGACCTTGTCGCCATCTTTGATTACGCCGATTTTGTCGTCGTTAAAACGAAGAATTTTCACTTTGCTCACCTAATGATTGAATTTCATGAAAGGATGGATTGCCGTTTTGTGGCGGAAATAGCCTCAAATCACCTAACTGGGGAGCGGAACTCGAAAACCCGAAAATACCGGCGGCCCCGTTAAAGAGATCATAAATCAACACTTTAGCATGGCCATTAAACCGGATTAATTCAAGTCGCGTCGCCCGAAGCGGGATGCTCGCCTGGGGCCGAACGTTTTCGGCGGCGCCGGGCGATCGGCCTTTTTCCGGGGCCGGTCATCGTTATTGCCGCATCGCCGGGGCGGGATGCCGTCAGTTTAATTGGTGGTGCAATAATAATTGATAAGGATTGGATTAGAAAATCGGACCCAGTTTCGGGCTGTCTTATGCGCGGGCCGCCCGTATTCCGCGCCTGGCTCATATTCGTAAATTCCGTATCGTGTTGAATGAGAGAGATTGATAATTGTTAAGGAGAGATACCTCGATGGAGCGGCCTAAATTTAAGTGCCTCGATCACCTTGCCCTGAAGGTCCGCGACTTGGAGAAATCTATCGATTTTTACGTGGGGCTCCTGGGTTGGCGCGCCTGCCGCCGGAGGCCTGTGCGCGGCTCGAGGGACTTCTTGCCTAGTTGGGGGGTAGTGCTTTAGGAAGCTTTCCGTTCGGAGAGCTTTCCGCCCGGGGAGCCCTCCGGCGGTGCCCGTTTCGAGGTCGATCGGGTATAATGGCCTCATTCAGGAAGTGTGATTCCATTTTCTGTGCGGCCGGGGGAGGCGACAAGATGGAACCAAACGAGATTACAACTAGGGAATCCTTGTACGATTGCTACGGAGATGCAAATAAACGCGCCGCTAAAAAAGAGATGTACAAACTCGATAATCACACCCGTCATTTTATTTCCCTTTCGCCGTTTTTCGTTTTGTCCACATCATCGAGTTCGCTGGGAACCGACGCCTCTCCCCGGGGAGACGCGCCCGGATTTGTCAAGGTGGTGGACGATCACACCTTGGTCGTACCCGACCGGATGGGGAACAACCGCGTGGATTCGATGAAGAACATTATGGAGAACCCCAACATTGGCATGTTGTTCCTGCTGCCGGGCATGAACGAAACGCTTCGCATCAACGGCAAGGCGCGGGTGACGACGGACAAAGCGCTCCTCAAGCAGTTGTCGGTTCGGGGCAAGTGCCCCAAAACGGGATTGATCGTCGAGGTCGTGGAAGTGTTTATGCACTGCGCCAAGGCGCTGATGCGCTCCCATCTGTGGGACCCCGAAAGGCATATCGAGCGAAGCTCGTTCCCGACACTGGGCCAGATTTTCAAGGACCAGATCGGCGACGACGAATCAGCAGAGGAGACGGAAAAAGCCATCCAGGAAGGCTATGTGACCCGTCTTTATTGATCGGAGCTTTGTTGGGCCGTATCAGCTTAGATTTTCGTTGCATTGAGCGGGACCGCCCTCCCCGCCAGCCGGCGAGCACGAGGAGGGTGGGTCCCTGATTCCCTTTGAAGCAGTCGCTCTTGTACCCGCTTTCCTGTTTTCCCTTTCCTCTGTGCTGACGCGGCGGGGACTGGAGGGAAGCACCCCCCACACCGGTAGCCTCGTCGTCCTCCTGTTCAACTTCGTGATCTTTTTCATCGCGTTGGCCTGGGTGGATTTTTCCCGGATAGCCTTCTCGTGGCACTGGGCCGCGTTTGCCGGGGCGGGAATCTCCTCGCCCGCGCTTTCGCTTTTGTTCATGTATCGATCCATCGCTCAAATGGGGGTGGCCCCGACGAACGCCATCGTCATCACGAACGCTTTTTTCGGGCCTTTCTTGGCGTTTTTCATCCTCGGGGAGCGTCCCCATCCGGTCATATGGTTGGGAATCGCGATTGTCGTATGCGGCGTTTGGCTCCTGATGGGGGGAGCCGACATGCGGAAGCATTGGCGCTACATCTGGATACCGGTCATGTCGGCCATCTGCTTCGGGCTGGCCCACAATCTCCGAAAAATTGGGTTTGGTGGGATGGATTCACTGCTTTTCGGCGGGTTTCTCCAGGCGGCCTCGGCGGCGGCGGTGGCTCCCATAATCCTCAAGATTGCCACCCGGGGACACGCCTATGCGTTCAACCCCCGATCGGTGCGGTATTTCCTTCTGGCGGGGTTGGCGATGGCGGCTGCTCTGCTCAGTCTTCTATTTGCCCTGCGTAGCGGGCAGGTGTCCCTGATAGGCCCGATTTTGGCGGCGGCCCCGCTTTTTGCGCTGGTCCTGACCTATTTGTTGTTGGGCAGCCATGAGAAGATCACCCCCCGGATCGTGGGCGGAGCCTGCCTGATTGTTTCGGGAGTCGTCCTCGTCGCCTCCTTGAAGTAAGGCCCATGGTTTGTATCGTTGTGAAATAAAAGGTATCTCTCCCCTTTCCAAAGCGGGGGGGGCCGCGCTAGGATACGTCCGAGGCCGGGCGGAGCCAACGGAGCCTGCCGCCGGCGCCAAACTTCGAATCCCAGCCAAAGTTTCGCTCCGCCGCGTTGTCGGCGAGCCGGGTCTCGTGCGGCGGGAGCTTGCGAACTCCGTCAGGTCCGGAAGGAAGCAGCGGTAAGCAAACACTCCCGGGTGCCACGAGGGCGCCTGACCCTGCCGGCGCGCGGCGGGGCCTTGGATTGGGAAAGTTACGTTTGTTGTGTTTCGGTTTCTCTCGGTTGAGCGTTGAGAGGTCCGCAGGATGAGTTACATCGGCAGCGCCCGAAAATGGCGTCCCCAGCGCTTCGAGGATCTTGTCGGCCAGGAGCACATCCGCCGCACCCTCACGAATGCCCTCGAGGCCGGGCGCCTCGCCTCGGCCTACCTCTTTAGCGGAACCCGCGGGGTCGGCAAGACCACCACCGCTCGAATCCTCGCCAAGGCGCTCAACTGCGAGTCCGGGGATGGGCCGGTGGCCGAGCCCTGCGATCAATGCTCCGCGTGCGAGGAGATCGTCCGGGGCTCTCATCCCGATGTACTCGAGATCGACGGCGCGACCTATACTGGCGTGGACAACGTACGCGAGCTTCGCGAGGGGCTGCGCTACCGGCCTGCGCGGGGGCGTTACAAAACCGTCATCATCGACGAGGTGCATATGCTCTCGAGAGGGGCGTTCAACGCCCTCCTCAAGACGCTCGAGGAGCCCCCGCCCCACGTCGTTTTCATGTTCGCCACCACTGAGCTTCAGAAGGTCCCGGAGACGATTCTGAGCCGGTGCCAGGTATTTGAGTTCCGGCGGATCGCACCCGGCGTCATCGCCGAGCAGCTCTCGCGTATCGCCGGGGACCAGGGAATCGAGATCGAGGAGGACGCCCTTCGCCTTCTGGCGCGAATGGGCGAGGGAAGCATGCGGGACGCCCAGTCCCTGCTCGATCAGGTAATCGCCTTCTCGGGCGAGGGGGGGCTGACCGCCCGGGGGGTGGAGGGTGTTCTCGGAGTCCCCCCTTCGGAAGTTTACAGCCATATTATTTCAGCCGTCGCCGAGCGCGACGCGCGCGCCGCCCTGCGCGAGTTGAACGAAATCTTCGACGCGGGCCACGACTTGCGCCTTTTTTGCGGAAGCCTGCTCGAGTTCCTGCACGATATCATGGTGCTCCAGTCGGCGGGGGACGACGAGGCGCTTTTCAATCTCGGGCCGGTCGAGATGGAGGAGCGCAAGGAGCTGGCTGCGAAGCTCTCCTTCGCCGAGGCCCATCAGGCGTATTCCATTCTTCAGAACGGAGAGTTCGAACTGCGCACCACCACGCATCCGAGGATGTCGATTGAACTGGCTGTTATCCGAATGTGCCGCCTCGAAGTCATCGCCGATCTGGACGATCTGATCGAAAAGATCGAATCCGGAGCTTCCGGCTCCGCGCCGGGTTCGGCTCCCGCGCCGGGTTCACCGCCTGCATCGAGTTCGGCTTTCGCATCGGGCCGGGGGGGTGGGCCGGAATCATCGCAACCCGCTCAGGTCGCCAGGTCTCAAACACCGGGGCCGGAGCCCGCTGGTTCGCCGCCCGCCGGCGCATCGCCGCCGGAGGCGAAAGTGGTGGCGAGCCCGACTCGGGCGGCGTGGAATCCTGAGGAGGTCAGGCGGGTTTGGGCCGAGGCTCTCAAGGTGCTGCGTCCCTCCCAAAGAGAGCTTTTGAAGGGGATGGAGGCGGACTTGACGGCCGTGGGCATCATCAAAATCATTTTTCCGTCGGACAACGGTCACGCCCAGGCATTCGAGATGGTCCGGGAGGCGGTGCCCTCGCTCGAGGCCTATTTCGGGGCCGAGGCGGCCTGGCCGGTCAAGGTGGTGCTCGAGGAATCCCTGAAGGAGCCTCCGCCCGCGCCCGCGGACCCCGCTCTGGAGGGGGAGCGGAAGAAAAGAAAAGAATCTGAGGAGGCGTTCATTCAGGAAGTAATCGATATATTCGACGGACAAATATCGAACATCCGGCAGGCCCGGAACAAGGGCGGCCAAGCGAATGGAGATCGGTAATGCTTAAAGGCGGAATGGGAAATTTGATGAAGCAGGCTCGCCAGATGCAGGACAAGATGGCGAAAATCCAGGAGGAGATGGCCGGACGCACGGTCGAGGCGGCCGCCGGGGGCGGGATGGTCAAAGCCAAGGCGAATGGCGTGGGCGATCTCGTTTCCGTCAGTATCGAAAAAGAGGTCGTCGATCCGGAGGATGTGGAGATGCTCGAGGACCTTGTCCGGGCGGCCTGCAACGAGGCGATAAAAAAGGGGCGGGATCTGGCCGCCGAGGAGATGAAGAAAATCACGGGCGGAATGAATATTCCCGGTCTCATGTAGGAAGGACTACGGATGTCGCAGCCGGGTCCAGCCGCGAGAACCGGCCTGAAGTGCGGCCACTGCGGAGCGCATGTGGGGCCGGGCGACTTGCTCTGCCCTTCCTGCGGCTCGCACCTGGTGACCGCTCTTTGCGAGCGGTGTAGCCATCACGGCGCCCGCGAGGAATTTCGCTTCAGCCGGTGTCCGGTCTGCGGCCACCGGGCCGATATCGGCTCAAACCTCCTCGGGCCGATTCTCATGGCCGGCGCCCTGGCGGCGTTTCTGGTCTTTTCCTTTTGGGTGGGCAGGTAGTATCTCCCGCTGATACGGAGGGTGGCGCATGCCGCTCGATCGATTTCCCGCGATTCAGGAATGCGTGAACGCTTTCCGCCGGCTCCCCGGCATCGGACCCAAGGGGGCTCAGCGGATTGTCTTTCATCTCTTGACCCAGGACCCCGAGTCCGCCTCGCTGATCGCGGCCTCGTGCGAATCGCTCCACGAGCGCGTGAATCTCTGCGGGCGGTGCCACATCCTCGTGGAGGGGGAGGCGGGGGGCGAGAATTGCACGGTGTGTGGCGGCCGCGAGCCGTCGGTCATCTGCGTGGTCCAGGAACCCGCCGATGTTTTCGCCATCGAGCGGGCGAGCGGGTTCCGTGGGAAATTTCACGTGCTGATGGGGGTGATCTCGCCTTTGGACGGAGTGAACCCCGAAGATCTGACCATCGGGGACTTGATGGACCGCATCAAAGAAGAAGGGGTGAAGGAGGTTATCCTCGCCTTGAATCCAACCATGGCGGGCGAGGGAACATCCCTTTATCTCGCGAAGGTGCTCAAACCGCTCGGGGTGCGCGTCACCCAGCTTGCCCAGGGCCTCCCGATGGGCAGCCACCTCGAATACGCCGACGAGTTGACGCTCACCCGCTCGCTCGAAGGGCGAAAAGAGCTTTAGGCCAGCGTTTTTTTCTGTTATTTTTTGATGCGCACCGAGATGATCTGCACTTCTTTTTTGGGTTTGCTTCCGTGCCCCACGGGGACGCCGCTGATCTTGTCCACCACGCTCATTCCCTTGATTACTTTTCCGAAGACCGTGTGCTTGCCGGTGAGGTGAGGTGTGTCCACGAGGTTGATGAAAAACTGCGAGCCGTTCGTGTTCGGCCCGGAGTTGGCCATGGCGATGACACCGCGTTTCGGGTGGTGGGACTTGAGGTTGCTCGAGTAAACGTATCCCTGGTTTTCGTAAACTTTCTTGACGGTGAGTTCATCGATCTTTTTTTGCAGTTTGTCTTTTCTGGAGTTGAGTTCGGCCTGGCTCCGGATTCCCAAGGTGCGGAATAGCGGCATAAGGATGATACGCTGGAAGTCGCGCTGGGAGCGGATCGAAAGATAGCGGTGCGCCCCGCCGTTTTTTTGGACGGCTTTTAGGGAGTCCAGTCCGAGGGCGGTGGCGTTGATTTCGTCCTCGAACCGATAGCCGGGTCCGCCGGTGCCGGTGCCCCTGGGGTCGCCGCCCTGAATCATGAAGCCCTCGATCACGCGGTGAAAGATCACGCCGTCGAAAAAATTCCCCTTGGTTTTCTTCCCGGTTTTGATGTCTTTGTACTCTTTTGTCCCCTCGGCGAGGCCGATGAAATTCGCCACGGTCTTGGGCGCGGCCTTGGAGAAGAGTTCGATTTCGATATCCCCGTGATTCGTCTTCATGACGGCGACGGGGTTGGCGGGGTCCGTTTTCTTGACTTCCTGCGCCAGCGCGGGCTGGGCGGGTAGGGCGGTGAGTAGCATTAAAATCGCGGAGGCGAGGAAAATCCTCACTTAAGAGCTCCTGTCAGGAAGAGTAGGGGTTTTGCCCGGAGGCGGTCCGGGCAGAAAAATGGCGGAGAGGGAGGGATTCGAACCCTCGGAACAGTCACCCATTCACACGCTTAGCAGGCGTGCGCCTTCAGCCACTCGGCCACCTCTCCGCGTCAATATTTGATTGTAGTTGCGGGGGCCGCCCCTCCCGGGGGCGGCTCTGATTTCACGGCTAGACTGGGCCGATGGGCGCTCCGTGTCAACGGGGAGCGGCGGGACTTCAACGCGCCCGGGCGCCGGCGGCCCGGCCTAGCGATTCCCCCATTTCGGCTCGCGCTTTTCGAGGAAGGCGGCGAGGCCCTCCTGGCCGTCGTCGCTGTCCACGAGTTTTTTGAAAAGCAAATCCCCCATCCGGAGGGCGTCGCTGTTGCTCAGGTGGGTTGCGCGCACGGTGAAGTCTTTGATGGCCCGGATCGCCAGAGGCGCGTTTTTCATCACCTTCCGGGCGAGAGCCTCGGTCTCCTCGAGGGTGTTTTTTCCATCGGGGACGATGTGGTTGACCAGCCCGAGCTCATGGGCCTGCTTTGCGCTCAGGAATTCCCCGGTGAAGAGAATTTCGTATGCGATGTTCCGCGGGACGAGATTGGCGAGCAGGAACGGGCCGCTCACCGACGAGACCCCGCGCTTCACCTGCGGCCAGCCGATCTTCGCCTCCTCGGACATGAGGCGGATGTCGGTGGAGAGGGCGATGCCCGCCCCCCCGGCCAGGCAGATGCCGTCGATGGCGGCAAAACACGGCCTCGGAAGCTCTAGAATGGTCTGGTAGAGGTCCGAGACGGGCCGGGCTTCCTGGGTCCGCTCGCCGGTGAAGTAGGTCAGATCGTGGCCGCTCGAGAAGGCCTTGCCCTCGCCGGTGATGATGCAGGCCCAGACGCCATCGTCGCTCGCCACCTCGTCGAGAATATCGAACATCAGGCCGACCATTTCCTCGTTGATGGCGTTCATTTTTTCGGGCCGGTTCAGGGTGATGAAGGCCAGCTTGTCCTTGACTTCGTATTCGATCAGAGCCATTTCGATCCTCTCCCGTTATCGGTTACGGCGCGGCCGGCGGAGCCCGCCTTACTCGGAGCTTCTCTTACTCTCAGCTGAGGCCCAGTTCATCGAGCATATCCCGCCTGAGCTTCCGCCGGTTGATCTTGTTGCTCGAATTGAGCGGCATGACCTCGACGAAGCGAATGTGGCGGGGAATCTTAAACCCCGCAATCTCCTCCCGGCAATACGCGAGAAGCTCGCCCTCGGGGAGCGAAGCGCCCGCCTTTCTCTGAACGACCGCCGCCGGAACCTCGTCGAGCCGCTCGTCGGGGACGCCGAACACCTCGGCCGCCTCGACGTCGGGGTGTCGCCTGAGAAATACGCCCACCTCCTCGGGCGAGACGTTCTCTCCGCCGACACGGAGCCGCTCCCTCACCCGGCCAAGATAGGTCAGATATCCCTCCCGGTCGAGAAACCCCAGGTCCCCCGAGTGATACCAGCCACTTGCGTCGAAGGCAGGGCCCGCCCCGGGCGGGGGGTCGTGGTAGCCCTTCATCATCGCCCACCCGCGGACCATGATCTCGCCCTGCTCGCCGGTCTCCCTGGGCTCGCGGGTGTCCGGGTCGGCGACCTTTAGCTCCATCCCCTCGAGGGGCCTGCCCATTTTTCCCCAGCGGACCTCGGGCGGATCGTTTGGAGACGACAGGCAGACCGGGCCGGTCGCCTCGGTGAATCCATAGTTATTGACGTACTGGTGAGGCCCGAGACGGGACTCAATCAACTCAAAGACATCGGGGCTCAGGCTCGACGATAGTCCTGTCCGGAGGTGGGATAGGTCGTAGGCCCCCCGGTCGGCGTCGTAGGCCTCGAGTTGGTCCTTGACCAGAGTGGGAAATGAGCGCTCCACCGTGATTCGCTCCCTTGAAAGGGTCTCGAGGGCGAGGAGCGCCTCGAAGCGGCTGTGGGTGAAAAACGGCCCGCCCACGGCGACGGCGAGCCACCAGCCGCTGAACAGGCCGGCGGCGTGACACAGGGGCATGGCGGTGTAAAAGCGGTCCTCGGGCCGGAGGCGGAGGCGCTCGGCGAGGACGAGCGGTTTTCGGGCGCACGCGGCGTGTTTCAGGAGAACACCCTTGGGGGCCGCGGTGGACCCGCTGGTGTACATGAGGAGGCAAGTGTCTCCGGGCTCGATCTTATCTTCGGCGGAGGCGAGCGGGGCCCCGTCCAGGGCTTTGCCACTAGACAGCGCCTCGGCGAACGAGGCGGTGGCCGGGGGCGGGGGGCCGTCCGTTACGATGAGGACCCGCTCCAGCGTAGGAATTTCAGAGGTCGCGCACCCGCCACCGGGGATTCCGCGCAGGCCGGGCGCGACCTCGCGCAGCAGGCCGTGGAAGTCGATGTCGAGGAAACGATCCGGACAAATGAGAACCGAAAGCCCTGAGTGGGCGAGCAGGTAAGAGAGCTCATCGCTCCTGAAGCGGGTATTGATGCAGACGCCGATGGCGCCCACGCGGGAGACGGCGAGAAAAGAGAGGATGAAGGGGGCTCCGTTCGGCAACCAGAGGCCCACCCGGTCGCCCTGTTTCACACCCATCCGGAGAAGGGATTTTGCCAGCCACCCGCTTTTCTCCCAGAGCTCTTCGTAGGTGAAGCGCTCGCCGTCGGCCACGAGGGCTGCCTCTCCTGGGACGCGGGAGCAGGTCTCGCGAAAAAACTCGTGAAATGTGCGTTCAGGCGCTGACATTGACGATTCCCGTAAAATAAAAAGGGCTCACGGCTGATTTTTCGAATATCGTTTTCCGCGGTGGAGTGAAAAAGCCGGAGCCGGTTCAGTGTTTCGAGGCGTTGGGGTGAACCTCGTCCGGCGGCGCATAGGGCCGCTCTATCTGGTAAATATCGCCGGTGCGGCAATAGTTCGGCCCGCCCAGGCGGCCGACGGGCCGGAGCCCGGCCGGATCGATGTACTTGTTATCCAGCATCAGGTCCTCGCGGACATGCCAGCGCAGGGCGCGGCCGATGACGAGATGGGTTTTCCATTCGTCTCCGTAAACGATCATGTCCTCGAACCGGCATTCCATGGCGATGGGGGTGTCCTTGATCCGGGGGGCGTCCACCAGGTCGGAGGGAACCGTTTCGATCCCGAGGGCCTTGAACTCGTTTTCGCGGGGTCCGAAGTTCGCCGAGCTATCACTCATTTTCTGCTGCCAACCTTCCGCCACGGAATGGATCACGTATCCTTTCGTATCCTGGATATTCTTGGCGGTGTCCTTCATTTTCTTGTCGCGCTCGCCCGCCGAGATGGAAAAGAGCGGCGGGACGTGGGAGACGCAGGTGAAAAAGCTGAACGGCGCCAGGTTGGGGACTCCCTCAGTGCTGATCGAGCTGACCCATGCGATAGGTCTCGGAACGACGGAGCCCACGATGAGTCGGTAGGTTTGAAGATGATCGATCCGGTCCGTATCGAATGTCGTGTAGTTCATTTTCCCGCCTGAATGAAGAATTATTAATTGACCGCTAACGATGGTGCGGAGCGAGCCGGCCTCGCTGAGGTTATTGTGCTACCCTGATTTTCCTGCACCGATAACGCATCATAACACGCATTTCCGTCCGGGGAGCGTGCCCTAGAGGCCCCGCGCGGTTATGCGAAGATGTTGCCGGCGGAGGATTGCGGGTTAGAATACAGGGCGGCATTGAGCGAAAATATTCCAGTTTACCCCTATCAAGCCAGGAGAAATCGATATGGAATTCGAGGAAGCCCGACCGTTTATGGAGAAAAATCATTGGGGCGTCGTCACCACGTTTCAGCCCGACGGCGCCGCGCACTCGAGCATCATCGTGTGCGGCGCCTATCAGGACCAAGCCGCGTTCGTCGTCGTGCGAGGGTGGTCGGTGAAACTGCGGAACCTGCGGCGAGACCCCCGGTGCACCGTGCTGGCGGTATCGAAGGACTGGTGCAGTTCGGTGAGCGTAGAGGGCGAGGCCCGGCTCCACGACTACACGAACACCAATAGCGAGGAGGTCCGGGTGATGTTCCGCGAAGTGTACCGCGCCTGCGGGGACAAGGACCATTCCGACTGGAAGGAATACGACCAGGCGATGGTGACGCAGAGGGCCGTGATCGTCTTGGTTCGGCCCGTCTGGGTTTACGGCAGGCTGACATAGCGGGTTGGTCTAGCGGGCTGCAGGAAGCTTTGCGAGGTGGAACCGTCTACGGTTCCCCGCTCCGGAAGCCGGGCGGGGTTCGGGTTCCCGTAAAAACAATAATTGATTCGTGAATTTATTCGCTTCGAATAAATCTCCTCACAGGACCTTTTCCCCCCATTTTTTCATCGCGCTCTCGTTCAACTCGACGCCGAAGCCGGGCCGGTCGGAGAGGGTGAGCCAGCCCTCTTCGAGCTCGGGTGCGCCCTCGAATAGTTCGAACCAGACCGGGTCGCGCTCGGCGTCGGCGTGGCTCTCGCAGATGAAGCCCGCCGGGCTGGCGGCGATGCAGTGGGCGTGAATCTGGGGATCGTGGTGGGGGACGAACTGGATGTGAGCCAGCTCGGCGGCCGCCATGATTTTCCGGCTTCCGGTCACGCCCTCGAATTTCGTCGCGTCGAACTGGATGTAGTCCACGGATTTTTCTTCGATCAAGCGCAGGCACTCGTATAGGTGGAGTTCGCCGTGCCCGTCGGCGATGGGTACCGGGCATTCGGCCCGAAGCCGGGGGAGGGCGTGTTTCGCCTCGCGCCAACAGATCGGCTCCTCGACCCAGGCGAGGTCGAAACCGGCCAGATGCTTCACCCCCTCCTTCGCCCTGGCGTAGTCCCAAGCGCCGTTCACGTCCACGGCGAGGAGGCACTCGGGCCCGATGGTCTCGCGGACGGCGGCCACGCGGGCGAGATCATCGTCGAGCGTCATCGCGCCGATCTTCATCTTGAAGCCTCGGTGGCCCATGTCATGGTAGCCGCCGATCTCCTCGGTGAGCTCGGCGATATCCTTGTCCTTGCGGTAGTAGCCGCCTCCGGCGTAGGTGCGCGCGCGGCCCTCGAGACCGCCCAGGAGCTTGTAAACAGGAAGCCCGACCACCTTTCCCATGAGGTCCCAAAGGGCGTTGTCGATGGCCGCCGCCGCGGTGACGATATGGGGCCGGGGCCATCCGTTCTCGTGGGCGGCGCGCCGGTACGACGCGCCCAGGGTCTTCTCGAGCACCCGCTCGGGGCGGAGGGGGTCCTCGCCCACGATGAGATCGCCGAAGCCGCTCCTGAAGAGCTTGGCCGCCTCGCACACCGGGCCCGCGGCGGTTCCCAGCCCTACGCCGGTGACGCCTTCGTCGGTCAATACCTTGACAACGAGTTCGTTCACCGAAAGGACCGGCCTCAGGCTCACCCAGAACTCTCGCTCGGGCTGGGGAGAGGAGAGGAAATAGGCTTCAACGCTCGTAATCTTCATCGCCGCATCACCCGGCCACGACGGGATTTCGCAAAATCCCGAGCGGGCCCGACTCAATCTCAACCACACTTCCCACCTTGAGCAGATGGGCCTCCCCGTCCGGGCGGAAGATGGCGCAGCCCTCGGGGGTTCCCGTCGAGACGAGATCTCCCGGCTCGAGCGTCATCTGCGAAAGATGGGAGATGATATGCGGGATATCGAAAATCATGTTGCCCAGGCTCTGGCGCTGGAGCTCGAAACCGTCCACACGGCCGATGATCTCCATCTCCTGGGGGTCGTCGATCTCATCGGAGGTGATGATCCAGGGCCCGAGAACGTTGGTCGTATCGAGGCTTTTGCACAGGAAAAGGCCGCCTCGCTTGTCGTCGTTCTGGATGTCGCGCGCCGTCACGTCGTTATAGAGGGTGTAGCCCATGATGACGTCGAAGGCGCGTTCACGGGGTACGTTTTTGCACCTCTCGCCAATGATCATAGCGATTTCGGCCTCGGAATCGAGCTGAGTGGTAATCTCTGGATAGACGATTGGCTCGTCGGGTCCGATCATCGTCGAGGGAAAGCGGGGCGCCAGGGGAATTTGGGCCGGCATCGCGCTGCCCGTCTCGTCGAGGTGCTTGTGAAAGTTGCGCCCGGCGTGGATGAACTTTCGCGGCCGGGGGACGGGTGGCCTGAGGCGAATCGAGGAGAGGGGGCGAACGTGAGAGGCGTGGCCCCCGTTCTCGGCCTCTTCGGTGAGCTTGCGCGCCCGATCCAGGCCGGCCCGGCCGCTTTCGAGGAACAAAACCATGTCGGGAGGAATGTCGGCCGAGGCGGCGGCGAGGTCGAGGGTGCGATCCTCTCCAAGTACGGCCCCTATCGTCTCTCTCGCGCTCCCGCCATCGGCGATCTCCATCGTGATGAGTTTCATGGCATAAAGCTCCTTATGGGTATGATTGGATTTTCCGGAAAATGAAATGTCCGGCCATCATAGGAAGGGAGAAATTGCGGGTCAAGGAAGAGAGAACGGATACTCGGCAGGTCGACGGGGTTTAGTCCCCTCCTTGGATTACTTGGGCGAAGGACGGGGAAATGCCAAATAAATCTCGTGGACTACCCCGTCGGGCTCTACGGGTTTTAATCCCCGAACGGAAAATCGGCGACTTTTCATAGCCGAAAAATATTCGCGAAAGGAAGTATTGGGGTGGAAATCAAATCGACGCTGGTG
>NYYB01000102.1 GCA_002685755.1 Nitrospinota bacterium | reverse complement strand
TGCGCGGGTTGGCGGCCGCCGCCGATCATCCGCTGGCCAGCGGGATGGACCCCCGAAAAGCCTATCTCGAACGCGGGGTGTTCACCGAGGAGTTCGCCGAACACTACGCCTTCGCCGCGGCGAAGTGGCTTCTCGAAAGCGCATCCGAGGACATTATTTCCCCGAATGCAATCGTGGTGGCCTGGGACCCACGTGATACTGAAGGGCGGTTCTATGGGGCGATTGTCCGCGCTGTCGTCCGCGCGGGGGCGCACGCGCTGGTGACGGGTGTTTTGCCGACGCCGGCGGCGGCGGTGTATACGGCCTCGGTGGGTGCGGCGGGCGCCGTTGTTTTAACCGCTTCGCATAATCCTGCCGATCAAAACGGGATAAAGATTTTTTTGGGTCTGGGGGCGATGAAACCCCTGCCGGCGGACGATGAAGCCCTGAGCGCCCGGGTTTGGGAGACGGCCCGGGAGGAAACTGCATCGGCCGCCGGGGCGGGGGAGTGTTCCGACACAGCCGCCGAGGCGAGGGCAGTATACTCGGATTATATCCGCCAGCTTCCGAACTGCTGGCTGGGCGGAGCGGATATTGAGGGGTGGGACCTCTCGCTGGATACGGCCGGTGGGGCTTGGAGCGGGTTTGCTCTTGAAATTTTGGATGAACTCGTGCCGGGCTGCGCCGCCGAGGCGGGTTATTATGCGAATGGCCGCGTTAATGAGGGTGGCGGTGTCGTCGCCCTTGAAGGCAGGTCAGAGGTCGGGGGCAGCGAGGTGGAGATCATCCGGGGCCACGCCGGGTTGCGCCGCCTTTTCGAGGCCGGACGGGCAAGGGCCGCCGACCTTCGTGCGGGCCGGGGATTCGCGGTTTGCGGAGTGTTCGACGCCGACGGAGATCGCGCCTATACATTGGTATACGATCCTTTTAATGACTCGGCCCACGTCTTGGGGGGTGATGGGGCGATCGTCCTTCAGGCTCGATTCTTAAAAGCCGAGGAGGAGCTTCCGGCGGGCGCCGTGGCGGCTGTGACCATCGAGAGCGATGTGGGCGCGGCCACCGCGCTATCGGAGCTGGGCCTTGATGTCCGGTTCTTGCCGGTGGGCGACAAGTGGATACTTCATGCGGCCTCGGATCCGGCGGACATTTTCGCCCTGGGAGGCGAGGAGTCGGGCCATACGATTGTCCCCGGCAGACTTTCCGATGCCTATGGCGCCTCGCGTCTTTTGGCGGTGGGCGACGGGTTTAAGAGTTTTTTGAACACCTGTGCCTCGATTCACAGGCTTTCGCAGGGTAAGGAGTCCCAAAAAGTCTACGCTGAGTTAGCCGAGCCTTTTCCCCGTGGTTTCAAGAAAACGCTATACGGCTTTCATGTGGATCGAAGATTGTTTTCACCTCGGACGAAGGCCTGGGAGGCGGCACGGACCGCCCTCGAGGCGGCGGCGCGCGGATTTTCCGCTGGCGTGGTTTCGCGTTGGGCGCCTCTCGATGATGACCCTTCGGTCCTTTACCTTGCGCTGGAAGAGCCTGGAGGTTGTCCTCGCGCTTCTATTTTTGTTCGCAATTCGGGAACGGAGCGTAAGACGGGGGTTACTCTTCGCGGCCCGATGGAGTGGAAAGCCCAGCTTCTGTCGGCGGGCGAGGCGGCGGTTCGCGAAATATTGATTCACATAAAGGACAGGAGCGACCCCAATACCCTGGCGGAGGAGGCGGCTCTCCGAGGGTTGGAGGGCGGGCCGGTCTCCGCCGAGGCGTTTGAGGATATGCTCGAAAAAATCCCCGAGAGCGAACTTGGATCGGAGATAAGCCCCGGCAGGATCCGCAAGGAAGCCATACGGGGCGGGTTGGTATCCTCCGAGGGCGGCCGGCTGGACTTGACCGGGCTGGGCCGCTGGTATTTGGAAAATGGGAAATGAAAATGATATCTCCAAACGATTATTTTCCGCGCCTCGATTCATTTAATTATTCCGCGCTTTTCTCGGGGCTGGGCCATGTATGGGATGCCGTCGGCGCGCTGGAGGAATATATCCGGTCGGTGCTTGAGGAGGCGGAGGCGCCGGAAGGATCAGAGGGCGATCTAAAGGGATTGCGTCTGGAGGAGGGGTTGATTTTGAGTGAAGGGCTTTTTGTGGCCCCGAAGACCTTCATGAACGGGAGCGCGGGAGTTCTGATCGAAAAGGGGGTTCGCATCGAGCCGGGGGTCGTGATAAAGGGGCCGACGGTTTTGTGTGAGGGAGCCGAGCTCCGGCATGGCGCCTATCTCAGGGGGAGCTGTTTGATCGGCCCGGACGCCGTTGTGGGCCATGCCACCGAGGTCAAGAACTCCTTGTTTTTAAATCACGCGGAAGCCGGCCATTTCGCTTATGTGGGCGACAGCCTCCTCGGCTCGGATTCGAATCTTGGCGCGGGAACTAAGCTCGCCAACCTGCAATTTCGTAGTGAAAAAGAGAAACGAGATCAAGATTTTCGCCCTATTAATATCCGGATCGACGGCGAGCCGATTGATACCGGTCTTCGTAAATTCGGCGCCGTAATCGGAGAGCACTGCGAGGTGGGCTGTAACGTGGTTACCTCTCCGGGCACACTGCTGGGGCCCGGTTGCTGGGTGGTGCCCAACACGACGGTTCCCAAAGGGGCCTATCCGGCCCGCTCCATGATTAAGGCGGCAGGGGGAAAACTGACGGCGTCCCCCCGAAAATCATGAATCAGCCCGAATCTTTTCCCGAAGCGCCTCCCGCATATCTCGACGACCTGAATCCCCAACAACTCGAAGCAGTCACCGCTCCGCCGGGGCCCGCCCTTGTCCTTGCAGGGGCCGGTTCCGGAAAAACCCGTGTTATCGTCCGGCGAATTATCCATCTTCTCTCCCAGGGAACTCCGGCCTCCGGTGTTCTTGCTCTTACTTTTACGAATAAGGCGGCCGGTGAAATGAAAGCGCGTCTATCGAGCGCCCTCGGCGCCGCCTTGAGAGGCCTTTGGGTGGGGACGTTTCACGCCACCGGGGCTCGAATTCTCAGAGCTGAAAGGGATTTGGCGGATGCCCCCCCTGATTTTACCGTGATGAGCCGGGGCGAGTGCCTCACGCTTATCAAAAGGGTGATGAAAAAAGAGGGAATCAACCCTGAGCGCTATCCACCGAGGGATATTCTTGAGCGAATCGGCCGCATGAAAACGGCACGAACGCCGGGAGGGAAAGAGCCGGGTGGAGAGCCCTTTGCCCATAGTGTCGAGGCGGTGGCAGGCCGCCTGGCAAAACCGTATGAGAAAATCCTCCGCGCTTCGGGAGGCCTCGATTTTGACGACTTGCTCGCCTTGCCGCTAAGGCTGTTTCGTAGACATCCGGATGTTCTCGCCCGCTACCACGAACAATTCACTGAAATTCTCGTGGATGAGTATCAGGACACCAATGCGGTTCAGAATCAAATGGTTCGTTTGATGTCGGGTATAAACAATCGCGTATTCGCAGTGGGCGATGACGATCAGAGTATCTACCGGTGGCGCGGAGCCGTGGTGGAAAATATCCACCGGTTCGAGACGGAGTTTCAGGGAGCGCGGATATATCGGCTCGAGGAGAACTACCGGTGCTCTGGGAGAATTCTATCCGCCGCCGCCGGTGTTATGCGTCAGGCAAATGGCCGGCGGAAGAAGCGCCTTTTCACGAACAATCCCACCGGCGAGCCAGTGGTCTACTTTTCGGGGGCGGACCCGCAGGTGGAGGCGCAGATGATCTTTCAGCGAATGGCGAAAGCCGGAGCGGGGGACGCTTATCCTTGGGGCGAGGTGGCTGTCTTTTACCGGACGAACACCCAGTCGCGCGCCCTTGAAGAAGAGGCCCGCCGCAGGAAGATTCCCTATCAGGTGGTGAAGGGACAGCGTTTCTATGATCGCACCGAAGTGCAGGACCTCTCGGCCTACCTTCGTGCCGTCGCGAACCCGGATGATGCCGCCGCTTTTACCCGAATTATCAACCGGCCTTCGCGGGGTTTGGGTCCAGCGAAACTCTATGCGATTGCCGGTGGTGAAGAGGATTCCCTCATTTCGTTGGAAATGGCCCGGAATGCGTTGGCTGGTGGACTTTTGACGGGTTCGGCCGGAGGCGCTCTCGAAAAGTTGACCGGTTTGATCCGGGAACTTTCCATATCCCGCCTTGGGCCCAGTGCCATGCTTGCTGAGATTATCGAACGGACTGGCTACCGGCACTGGTTGGAGGAGACTTCTCGAAACAGCATCTCGTTAGAGCGGCGGCTCGCGGCCGACCGTGGCATCGAGGGCATGGGCGAGTTTGCCGCCACTGCAATCGCGTTCGAAGAACGGATTAAAGAGGAGGAAGGACACGATGGTGACGAGCCCGAGGTGATGACACGGTTTATCGAGGAAATTGTTCTTTCTAGCGAGGCGGACGGGATGGAGGATGAGGAGAATCGTCTTTCGATGATGACCCTCCATTCGGCCAAGGGGCTTGAGTTTCGTGCTGTGGCAATAGTAGGGGTTTCGGATGGCCTCATCCCCCATGGACGCTCAATCGACGATCCTGAGGCCATAGAGGAGGAGCGGCGTCTTCTCTATGTGGGAATGACCCGGGCGAAAGAGATTTTAATGCTCTCATGGGCAATGGAGCGTCGGCCCGATAGCGGCTCTGGAAGCTGGGAAGCCCGGCCCAGCCGATTTTTATCCTCCTTGGATGATGACCTGATTCCCCTCGATGCGCCCCGGCCACCGGATTCGTCGGGCGAGCGCAGATTTGGGAGCATAAGAAGGCAATGCCGGGGCTTGGCTCATTCCCTTAAAAAGGAACAAGATGAATCGAAAGTGCCCTCGATAGCATTGGGACCATTTGCGCCTGGGGCCCAGGTGGTTCATTCAAAATTCGGCGAAGGCCGAATTAAATCACGGAGCGGCACCGGGGATCGGGCAATTGTAACCATTGAGTTCAAGCAGGTGGGAACAAAGAAACTTGTTCTCAAGCATGCTCACTTGTCCCCATTGAGCAGTGGACCCGTGCGAGATGGCGTTGACTGCGGAAAAACCCCAAAGGGATAACCGCTTTGGGAGGTAAACAGGATGGCGATTTCACGCGCTGATGTGCTCCATGTATCACGGCTTGCCCGGCTGCAGCTCAACGAGGGCGAGATCGAGAAGTTAACTTCGCAGCTTGGAAGTATTCTCGAATACATCTCGATCCTGAATGAGCTCGATACAGAGGATGTCCCTCCCACGGCGCATGTCCTCGAAATTACAAACGTATTCAGGGACGATGTTGTTAGCGCCTCTCCCATTGAAGGGATGGAGCAGATGGCTCCCGACTTTTCCGCGGGTCATTTCCGCGTCCCGAAAGTTATTGAATAGAGCCGTATTTCGAGCGGGCAATGGCCTACAACTCACTCCTACAATTTGTTTCCGATTTGGATCGTGCCGGGGAACTGCGTCGGATATCAGCTCCAGTAAACATTGAACTGGAAATTACCGAAATCGCCGACCGTTGTGTAAAGGCGGATGGGCCCGCCCTTCTTTTTGAAAATCCTGTCGCCCCCGGAGGCGAGCGGTACGATATACCGGTTTTGATTAACGCCTATGCGTCTGATAGGCGGATTTCCATGGCCCTTGGCATTGAGAGCCTCGAGGCGGTCGCGGGAGAGGTTGCCGAACTTCTCGAAATTAAGCCTCCCGAGGGTATTGTTGAAAAAGTGAAAATGCTGCCCAAGTTGGCGCGTCTTGCCTCGTTTTCTCCCAAATCGGTAACCTCGGCCCTCTGCCAGGAAATCGTCGAGACGAACAATCCCAATTTATTTGCTCTCCCTGCTATTAAGTGTTGGCCCGAGGACGGTGGGCGCTACATTACACTGCCGCATGTGTACTCGCGAAACCCCCGGACAGGTCGGCGTAATGTCGGGATGTATCGTGTTCAAATTTTCGATTCGGTGACGGCGGGGATGCATATGCACCTCCATCATGACGGTGCGCAAAATTTTCGGGAAAGCACGGGAAGAGGGCAGCGAATGGAAATGGCCGTAGCCCTCGGCGGAGATCCTGTTTATGCCTATGCGGCGAGTGCCCCACTGCCGCCGGGGATTGACGAGTTGACGCTGGCGGGTTTTCTCAGAAAAAGAAGCGTCAACTTAACAAAGTGCAAGTCGGTTGATGTAGAGGTTCCTGCGGACTCGGATATCGTGATTGAAGGTTATCTTGAACCGGGGGAACTGCGCGAAGAGGGGCCTTTCGGCGATCACACAGGTTGGTATTCCCTTGCGGACGATTATCCGGTTTTTCATGTGACGGCGATTACTCGTCAGAGGGAGGCAATCTATCCGACGACCGTCGTTGGAAAACCGCCCATGGAGGATTATTGGCTGGGTGGGGCGACGGGGCGGATTTTTCTGCCGTTGATGAAGATGCAACTGCCTGAAATCGCAGACGTGCATATGCCCGCCGAAGGCGTATTTCACAACATGGTAATCGTCTCGATTCGAAAGGCGTATCCATATCATGCTCGGAAAGTGATGTTCGCGTTGTGGGGGATGGGCCAGATGTCGCTCGCCAAATGCATTGTGATTGTCGACGAGGATGTGAACGTTCATGATACCAGCGAGGTCGCCTGGAAAGTATTAGGCAGCATTGACCCCCAGCGGGATTTTGTTTTTGTGGACGGCCCCGTGGACGCTCTGGAACATGCCTCGGCGCGTCCTCATATCGGCTCCAAGGTAGGGATTGACGGAACGAAAAAATGGTCGAATGAGGGCTATGAACGTGAATGGCCGGGTGAAATTGTGATGAGCGACAATATTCGGGAAATGGTGACGCGGCGCTGGAAGGAATATGGCCTTGACGTCTGAGACGGCGAGCCGGGAAAGCGGCCTTGGGGCGAGTTTACGTCAATTTATGCGGATGGTGAAATTCGAGCACACTATTTTCGGATTACCGTTTGTGTTCATGGGAGGCGTTCTCGCTGCAAAAGGATTGCCGTCGGCTTATGCGCTTTTCTGGATGATCGTCGCGGCGACCGGAGCACGAAATTTCGCGATGTCCCTAAATCGTTTCGCCGACCGCCATTTCGACCCAGAAAACCCCCGAACCCGGGACCGGGTTGAATTTCAGGGACTACTCGGCTCGATGAAAATCTGGGCGTTGATGTTCGCTTTTGCGGGGGTTTTTGTCCTTTCCTCGTGGATGCTGAATCTGCTGGCTTTTTATTTGTCGTTTGTTGTTGTCGGAGTAATTATCATTTACAGCTATTCGAAGCGGTTCACCTCGTTTTCCCATCTTTTCCTCGGGTTTGTTCTTGGCGCTGCCCCGGCGGGTGCATGGGTAGCGGTGCGCGGTGAATTGGGGTGGGTGCCGATTCATCTTTTCGCGGCGGGCATGCTCTGGGTGGCGGGTTTTGATGTGATTTACTCTTGTCTTGACGTGGATTTCGATAAATCCAGAGGTCTTTATTCATTCCCCCGTCTTTTGGGCGTTCGTGGAGCTCTTGTTGCATCTGCTGCTGCTCATGCCGGAACCGTGTTGCTTTTATTCCTTGTCGGAAGAGGGGCGGACCTCGGGACATTGTATTGGCTGGGTTTGGTTACCGCGTCAACGCTCCTGGTGTGGGAGCATTGGGTGGTCCGTCCGGACGACCTGAGCCGGGTCGATCTTTCCTTTTTCAATATCAATGCCTGGGTGTCAGTGATAATTTCGGCGGGTGCGATAGCAGACGTTTTCCTCGCAAGTCAGTGAGGGATGGCTGTGTCCGTCAAAATCGAACGCGATGATGTGCGGGAGATGTTCTCGAAAATCGCACCCACCTACGACTTGTTAAACCAACTCCTCAGTTTTGGAATTGACCGCTTCTGGAGGAAAATGGCCATCCGTTCCCTTCTGAATAGGTTTTCTTTTGGTCAGCCCGCGCGACTTCTAGACCTCGCTACTGGAACCGGCGATGTCGCTCTCGCTGTGCGCCGCCGCTTGCTTGGCTCCACGGACCTGCGAATAGTAGGGGTCGACCTCGCGTTCCCTATGCTTGTTCTTGGCCGGAGGAAGGCGGACCGGCGCGGTTTGGGTGTTGATTTTTTGCAAGCCGACGCGCTTTCGCTCCCATTTTGCGAGGGTACTTTCGATGGGACGGTCATTGCCTTTGGAATTCGAAATCTGGAGGACCGGCTAGCAGGCTTGCGTGAGGTGGTTCGGGTCCTACGACCGGGGGGGAGGCTCGTTGTCCTCGAATTCGGATCGCCAGGGGGCTTATTTGGCTGGATATATCACTTCTATTTCCGATGGATTTTGCCGGTTGCGGGGCGTCTGGTTTCGGGCCATTCCACCGCCTATAACTACCTTCCCTCCACGGTCTCTTCGTTTCCCTCTCCTGCCGTTATGCGCGGCATGTTTCAGGAGGCGGGTTTTGCCAACGTGCGAAACCGTCCTCTGACGGGTGGGATTGTGCAGCTTTATGTGGGAGAGCTGCCAGGGATCGATTTGTAGTTCTCTAAAGAAGGCTCCGTCTTTTGCATTGTCCTGTTCGGAAAACGGGAGTCAATCTCTCCCGGGCCAGGAGCGGCATTGACTCGGCGTGACGAATTATTTTTTCATCATCGTGGAGACCTGCGACTCCGGCATGGACCGAGACGGCGAGGTCCGTCGGCTCGTCGCTGGGAGTAGTCCTTGCCTTGTCCGAGATGATTTCGGTGAGCGTGTGCAAGCCTTCGGGTGGCGTGTTTGAGGCTACGAGGAGAAACTCATCCGCCGCCCAGCGTCCGAGTATGTCCCCGGTGCGAATATTTGAGGAAAGAAATCCCCCTAGCGCCCTAACCGCCGAAGGGGAGAGCACCTCGCTTTTGGGGTCCTCCTCGCTCAAGTGCAATGGTTTCGCTTGAATCACAAGGCACGAAATCGGCGCGTTGTACCGGCGGGCGCGGGCGAACGACTCGGTGAGGTAGTGAATCAGGTAGAGGCGGTTGTAGAGGCCGCTCTCCTCGTCGACGAGCTTGAGCCAGTTATTAGAGCGATCTGATACCATTACGCTAATATCTCCGTTGACGGCCGTTGCGGCGGGTGCGGATGCCACCAGTTTCGGGGTAAAACCCGTTTCCAGCGGTGGAGCGCTCCGGCATGGCCCGAATCTCCCCCGGAGTCGGACGATCCCGCCCATAGATGTCGCAATCTTTATGCCCGCGATTCTCCCCCTCCGATCAGCAGTATTTCAGGGGTTTTCCGCCTATAAAGACCCGGTTTAACCGGAATTATCGTCCCTCTTGATGGGAAATTGACGCCCCCCCAAGTGAGAGGCTCACTCCCGGGTGAGGGGCTCATTCCCGTGCCTTAAGGTTCCGTGCCCTAGGGGAGTTGTTCCCCCGGCCTCAGGGACGGTGGTCCCCCGGTCCTAGTTGGTCCTCTCACCCGGAGCGAGAGTGTGGAACCTGAGGGTGTGGAGCCCGAGGGGCCATGCTGGTAACCTGTCGGTGGAGGAGCCGTTTCACTTCAAGGGAGATCAGCCGGATGAAGTACGCCAAGGGCGAGGCCAGGGAGTACGCAAAGGAAGCCCTCCGGGGAATCTGGACCTCGCTTCCCTATCACTTCACCGAGAATGACACCCTCGACGAACCGGCCATCCGCCGCAACGTCGATATCGTCATCGACTATCTCCAGGTGGACGGCCACTACAGCGACGGCAACGTCGCCGAGTTCTGGTCCATGCCCCTCGATGAGCGAAAACGCGCCCAGGAGGTCATGCTCGAGGCTACGGCGGGCCGCATCCCCCTCATGGCCGGCACCCACCACCAGTCGGCCAAGGAGGCCCTTGCCCTCACCCGCCACGCCCAGGACATTGGCTGCGACTTCGCCATCCTCCTCACTCCTTATATCGCCTCGAACAACGACCGATCCGTACTCGCGTTTTTCCGCTACATCTCAGAGCGGGTCAATATCGGTCTCGTCCTGTTCAACTCCCCGGGCGCGACCTATCCGATCAGCCCCGAACTTGCCGGCGAGCTAGTCAAGATTCCCAATGTCTGCGCGATGAAGCAGGCCGACCACAACCCCTACACCACCCTCCGGCTTCAGGAAGAGGTGGGCGACATCATCCAAATCAGCGTCGCCGACGAAAACGTCTGGTTCCACAACATGACCCAGCTCGGCCACCGCTGGCTACTCACCTACACCCCTCACATGTACCAGGTGCCCGGCTGGCTCCCGATTAAGGAATACACCGATCTCGTCCTCGTCGGAGATGTCGCCCGCGCGGCCGAGGTCTCGGCCGGTCTCACCCCGATCCGTATGGCCAACGCCAAATGGATCATGGAGCCCTGGCGCAAGGGAAACATGTCCCAGAGCGCGATGAAGACCTGGATGGAACTCATCGGAATGGCGGGCGGTCCCGTACGGCCCCCGGTGATACCGATCTCGGACGCCGAGCGCGAGGCCCTCAAGGCCGACCTCGAGAGCGTGGGGCTCCTCCAAAAGGCGAGGTCTAGCGTCTAGCGGGTCTATCCCCGGACAACCCGATCATTTCCCGGGTTCCCCCCCGATCCAAACCGCAAATGCCGCTAAATGCGCCCTGATGCGCAGGTGATTCGTTTTTTCCGCAATAACCCGCCGCCCGCAAATGCCTGGAAATGCGGCTTTCTCGCTATTCACTCGAAGTCACCTCGCTCCTCATTCGGTGTCATGCGCAGACGATTCGTTTTTTCCTCGAAAACCCGCCAGCCCTTGAAAAAGCCCTCTCCCCCCGGGAGAGGGTCGTTCCGATAGGAACGAAGGATTTTGCTGCCCAGGGAGCGCCCGCCCGAGGGGTAAATAGGCCGGAATTTTTTTTAAACGAAGGGCGCTGGCGCATCATTCCGGTATAAAATAGACGGCAAACAACAGCCGGGAGGAAAATTCATTCATGAGCGATGATCGCCTGGAGGAGGCGGCGGACCGCTCCGAGAGTCGTGGTGACTTCGAGTGAATAGCGAGAAGGCCGCATCTCCTGCGCGCTAATGCCCGGAAATAAGGAGACACCCTCCGATTATTGATCCAGGACTGTCCTAGGAAGGAGTGTAATAAGTGGCCGAGAGTCCTTAAAATAGATTTTCTGAAAAATTTTCGGCATTTACGCCGTAAGCGCGTCAGCCCGCCGGGGTGAAGGGCAGGTCCCAGGCATGGAGTTCATCCTTGTATCAGTACATTCTCAAGCGGATTTTTCTGATGGTCCCGACCGTGGTGGGTGCCGGGGCAGTCGTCTTTTTTGTGATGCGCGTTATCCCCGGAGACATTTGCCTGGTCCGGTGGGTGGACTATGGAATGCACTATGATCAGGAAGTGATTGATATATGCCGGAATGAGTTCGGCCTGAATGACCCCTTGCATATCCAATTCATTGATTTCATGACAGGTATTTTGACCTTCGATTTCGGTATTTCCATGTGGACGTGGCAGCCAATCACCGAGGAACTAAGGGTGCGTTTCCCCCTTTCGCTTCAGTTGGCGCTCATGGCCACCACCACATCCATCTTGATTGCTATTCCGCTGGGCACCATCTCGGCCGTTAAACAGGATACCTGGGTCGATTACGTGGTCCGCACCTTCACCAACGCCGGCGTCGCCATGCCGTCTTTCTGGCTTGGCATTCTCATTATCCTGGGGATTTTGATCTTTTCTCAGGCATGGTTCGGGGAACCATGGATGCCCCCGATCGAGTATGTGTCGCCCTTTGAGGACCCGGCAGCCAACTTGTCCCAACTGATTTGCCCAGCGGTCGTCGCGGGGTATCGGTATTCGTCGGTGTTGACGAGGATGACTCGCTCGGCATTTCTAGAGGTGATGCGCGAGGACTATATCCGCACGGCACGGGCGAAGGGGATGTTGCGGAAGATCATCATCAACCGTCACGCGCTCAGGAACGCGTTCTTGCCGGTAGTCACCGTCATTGGCATGGAACTCTCCTTTCTCATGGGGGGGCTGGTCGTTACCGAGCAGGTGTTCAATCTAAACGGCCTTGGCCGGTTGATGGTCGATTCCGTGCTAAACGAGGACTACAACATGGTGCAGGCGCTGGTGATGGTCGTGGTGATGGTGTTCGTATGCGTCAATTTCGTGGTCGATCTGGTTTACGCCTGGCTCGACCCGCGTATCCGTTATCGATGAGATCGCTATAGTTGAAATTGCCTCGGCCACTGCGAGGAGAGAGCGTTAGCCGGCCGCGAAAGCGCGAAACGGTGGCTTGAGGGGGAATCGCCATGAGCCGTAAGCGCTCATAAACGGCGGCGGATCGATCCGAGAGTCAGGGTGGCGATGCGCTCGCCGTCCGCGAATGCCGCCTTGATGTCGGCTCTCGCGCTCCGGGCCGCTATCGGCCTTTGAGGCTCTTGGGGATTCCGCTTTCGCAGGGAGTGCCGGTCTGGCAAAGCCCGCAGCCGTAGCCCTCGAAGCCGTAGGCCTCTTTCACGTGGGCGCCGCAGGTTTCCCTGACGTGGGGCTGACAAAGCAACTTATCGTGTCCCTCCGCGTTCACCGCGTCCACCGGGCAGCGCTTCGCGCACGACATGCAATCGAAGCCGTTGAAGTGGAGGCAGTAGGCGCGGTGGTGGCCGTAGGGCCGCGGGGTGGGCGGAACGCCGACCCTGGCGACCACCGAGCCGAGGCGGTGGGCCTTGCCCACCGGGGTGATCAAACCGTCGCACAGGCCGAAAGTGCCCAGGCCCGAGGCGTAGGCGGCGTGGCGCTCCGACCAGCGCGAGGCGAAGCCGTACTTCGGCGACTCCTCCCTCGACCAGTGAGGAGAGAGCGGGGGGGAGACTGCCTGGATTCCCGCCCGGCCCAGCTCCGCCACCACGTGCTTCCTCAAGAGGACGATGAACTCCTCGCCCATGATGCGCGCCCTCGCCCAGCGCTCCGAGGGGTAGATTCTCTCCCGCCTGTTGTCCAGCTTGGTCGCCCTCAGATGGGGGAGGACCCAGGAGATGACCGTGAGGTCCTCGGCGGCGGCCGGCTCTTCCGGGAAGGTGAGGTTGAATATCTCCCCGGGTGTGTAGTGAAAGGGCCCGACGTGGTCCTTGTACTCCTCGTACAGGGGGTCGGCCCCGCTGGAGAATCCCACCAAGGGAGTCTCCCATGCCTTGTCGCCCGAGGAGTTGCGCATGGAATTCTCGGGCGAGTTCTCGACGAAATCCTTGATCAGGGACTCGATCCGGGCCGCCGCTTCTATCGAAGTGGTATAGGTCGTGGACATGGGCGTACCCCTATCCCGGGAAAGTTTTTTGCTCGAACGATCTCGCGCCCGCGCGTCGAATACGCTGGAATTATGCGGCAACGCTCACTATTTATCAAATTTCGACCTTATTTTCCTTATTTGTCGGCGCCTCATCCAGCTGACCCGTTTTTTTGTCATTCCGGGCCCTTCGGCCGTGCTCAGGACAGGCGTCGTGAGGGGTAAGGGGAGGGGGATGAGGAAAACCCTTCCCCCTCCGGGGGAAGGGTGGGATGGAGGAAACCCTTCGTTCCTGCCGGAACGGCCCTGATTCTTAATCCGAGGTGACGCCCTCGAAGGGGAGGGGGGCGCCGTTCACCTCGACGGTGGAGTTGAGCGGAACGGGCTGGACGAACAGGCCCTCGGCGAAGCAACCGTTCTTGGCGTTGCGGATGAGGTGGGCCAGCTTTTCGGGCGGGGCGTCGGACTCCACCGAAAGATGGGTGTCCACTCCGTCCCACTTGTTGAACACCGTTCCCTTGAGCACGGAGCCCCCGAGCAGTTTCCGGAACCGGACCTTCACGCTCGCCCGCTTCACCTCGATTTTCATCATGTGCGCGTACCGCGCCACCTGGGTGAGCAGTCAGAAGCCGGTCGCCATCGCCATGTAGGTCATCGGGGTGGGGTACTTGCCCTCTCCGCCGATGCGGGAGCCCTCGTCGCAGAATATCTCGAAATCGTCCGTCAGACCGCGCTTGAGCTGCACCGAGCCCTCGACCACCTCGGTGTGGACCTTGGAGTCGGTGTAGAGGCCTTGCCGGGGGAGTTCGGGCTGGTCGATCGTGCGCTCGCCCGGGACGCTGCTCGTGGCGTGGCCGTCGATGGGACCTTCCATGTCGTTCCTCCATGCGCGGAAGCGGGGCGGAAGCCGCTGCTCCGGCGTCGTGGTGAAATTGACGGTCGCGGCCCCGCCGCCTTGGAATCCGGTCCCTCCCCAGGGCCCAACCGGCCCGGACGGGGCGCCCCGCCGGGGTGGTCTTCTTACTGAATCACGATTATTTTTTAATTCTTGCTGAGCACGAACACGCTCGAGACCGAGCCAGGCCCGCCGAGGGTGTGGCCGAGGGCGCGCTGGGCGCCGGGGACCTGCCGCTCGCCGTAGCGGCCGAGGAGTTGTTCGGTCAGGTTGGCGATGACCCTCGCCCCGGTCGCGCCGATCGGGTGGCCGCAACTCTTGAGCCCGCCCGAGGTGTTCACCGGAAGCGCGCCGCCGAGTCTGCTCGCGCCGCTCTTGACGAATTCGGGCCCCTCGCCCTTTTTCACGAAGCCCAGATCCTCGTAGTTGAGGATCTCGGTGATCGTGAAGCAGTCGTGGACCTCGGCGACATCGATCTCCTCGAGGGGGTTGGTGACGCCCGCCTGTACGTAGGCCTGGCGGGAGGCCTCGGTGGTGGCATCGAAGCCCAGGAAGTCGAACCGGGGGTTGAACTGGGTGTTGATGTAGCCGTTCGCGCAGGAAAGGCCCATCCCGTCGATCAGGACGTAATCCTTTTTCCCGAATTGCTTTTCGGCCAGGTCCGCCCGGCAAAGGACGACCGCCGCCGCGCCGTCCGTTGTCGGGCAGCAGTCGTAGAGGCCGAGCGGCTCGGTCACCGGAGGCGCTTTCAGGACCTGCTCCTTGGTGATTTCTTTTCTGAAATGGGCCTTGGGGTTCAGGCTGCCGTGATAGTGGTTCTTCACCGCCACCTCGGCGAGGTCTTCCTTGCCCGCGCCGAACTCCTCGAAATACCGGGTCGCCAGGATGGCGAAACTCCCCGGCGCGGTCCGGCCCTTCCCGAAGAGGGGGTGGAGTTTTTCGACGTGCTGGGCGACGAGGCTCCCCCTCGGGGGCACCTCGCGCATTTTCTCGGCTCCGACCGCGAGCACGCAGTCGTAGAGCCCGCTCGCCACCGCCAGCGCCGCGTTGCGGACGGCCTCCATCCCGGTCGTGCAGTAGTTCGAGACCCGCGAGATGGGCTTGGGGTAAAGGTTCAGCGCCTCGGCGAGCGCCGGGCCGCCGGTGCCGTCGTAGCCCCAGCCGAGCGGGAGGTAGCAGCCCAGCCAGGCGGCCTCGATGTCGTCTCCGGTGATGCCCGCGTCGTCGTAGGCCTCGAAGGTGGACTCGACGACGAGGTCGTTATAGGTCTGCTCGAAGAGCTCTCCGAACTTCGTCGTTCCCACGCCGATGATGGCGACTTTTCCGGCGATGCTTTGGCTCATGATGATCTCCTCGTGTGAAATTTCGCGGCCGCTGTTTCCCGGGTCATTCGGCCGGCCGGAACTTCCAGTAGTAATTATAGTATCCCTCGCCCTTGTGGAGAAGGCGGAAGGTCATCTCGACCGGGGCCCCCACGCTGACCGTCTCCTTGTCGCAGTCGGTCATCTGCCCGTAGAGCCGCCCGCCGCCCTCGATGTCCACCGAGGCCATCGTCACGTAGCCATCGGGCGAGGGGGGGAGGTGATCGTGGACGAAGGTGTAGATGGTTCCCAGCCGCCCGAGTTTCACCTCGTCCCAATCGTCGCGCGCGTTGCAGTTCGTGCAGAGCCGCTGGCGGGGGAACTGGATCTCCCCGCAGCCCCGGCACTTGCCCGCCATGAGCCGCATCGTCTGGCGGCTTTCCTTCCATAGGATGCTGGGCGAGCTGAAGATGTTCAGCTCCTCGCCCGCGACGAGCTCGCGCGAGCGGAGGAACTTTCCGTAGTTCGAGATCGGCCGCGCCCGCCCGGCGCACCAGGCCACCCCGCGCCGCTCCTTGAGTTCGGCCACGCGGTCCGTCGCCCGGAGGAGGAAGGCGTCGCCCCCGCTGCCGTGCCCGGCGATGAGGATGTGCTCGCCCGGCTCGGCGCTCTGGAGGGCCTCCGAGAGGACGAGCAGCGGGGCCGCCGCCCCGGCGTCCCCCATCCGCGCCACGAGGGGCAGTTCAGGGTAGGCATCGGCGGGAAAGCCCAGCTTGCGGCAGATCGCGGCGTGCGTCCGCGCGTCGGGCGCATAGATCAGCACCCGGCCCACGTCCTCCCGCGTCGCGCCGGCCCCCGCGAGCAGCCCCTCCACCGTCGCCGCCGTCTGGCGGACGTAGCCGTAATCCTGAATGAACTTGGCGTCACCGGCCGAGACCTGGTCCTCGCCCGGAAGGCGCCAGCGGTCGATGAAATCCTCGGTCCACGAATAAACCGCCTCGACCTCGGCGGCCACCTCGTCTCCCTCGCCCCCATTGCCGACGATCAGCGCCGCCGCCCCGTCGCAGAGGGCGAGTTCGTCCGGCCCCCCCGCGCGCGCGGGGCGCATCTCCGAG